>DASQDA010000903.1:0-13487 GCA_035634435.1 Polyangiaceae bacterium | reverse complement strand
CTGATCGGGGCCGCGCTCATGTTCGGGCTGCTGCTCGCTGCCATCCCGTTTCTTGCCAGCGCGCTTGGCCGCCTCACCCGCGCGCTCAGCCTGCTGGTCGGACTCGCCGGCAGCGTCCTCAACGCTTTCGTGCTGCTCGGTGACTACCCCGCGGTGCATCTGCTGATCGCGTGGTTCTCGGCAGCGCTCATCGCCGAGGGCATTGCCGGCCTCTTGCCAGCACCGAAGCTCGCGCGGGCGCCACGAAGGGTGCTGCTTGGCGCCATGGTGTTGTCGAGCCTCGCGGCAGTGGTGTTGCCGCCGTCCCCGGCCGTGCTGGGGCGCCTCTACAGCTTGCCGAGCTCGGTGCTGCCCCCTTTCCTTGCGCAACTCTATCCCGATCAGCCAGGCCCTTCGCTCGAGCTCGTTCATCCGCGGTATCTCGCCTCGCCCTGGTTTCAGGGGCGCGAGCAGCTGCCCGCCGTTCCCCCCACGCGTGCGCTGGTTCTGCCCAAGCCCAGGAGTGTGGTGCTTCTCACTGTCGACGCCTTGCGGGCTGACGTCGTCATCAAGCCCGAGTACCTCCAGCGGTTCCCAGGGTTCGCTACGTTGCGCAAAAACTGCGCTTACTTCCTGCAAGCTCGCACCGCGGCTTCCTCGACGCGGGCCTCGCTGGCGACCATGTTCACGGGCCGCCTCCACTCTCAGATCAACTACGATCTCAAGCGCTTCGAGCACCGCGGGCCAATGCTTGCCGAGCTGCTCACCAGCGCGGGCGTCAAAACCGTGAGCGTGCCGCACGAGAAGCGTATCCGCGCCGCGGCCGGCGTGGGCCGCGGATTCGCCACGGAGATAAAGGACGATCTCCGGGTCGCCGGCATCATCGACAAGGTTATGGAGCTCATCGGCCCGACCGAGACCAGCTTCGTCTTCGCACACATCGGGGAACCGCACGCGCCTTACAAAGGGGAGGGCCCACGGTTCGAACGCTACCTTCAGGAAGTTGGGCGGGTCGACAAAGAGCTGTTGCGCCTCTTCGAGTTTTTGAAGGAGAGCGGTCGCGCGAAGAACACTCTGCTGATCGTCACGGCCGACCACGGCGAAGGCTTCGGCGAGCACGGCGTCAACTATCACTCGCGCATCATCTATGAAGAAGTCGCGCGGGTCCCGCTGGTACTCTGCGGCCCTGGCATCGCGGGCCGTGACATCTCGCAGATGGTGTCGCTCATCGACATGGCGCCTACCATCCTCGACGCCTTCGAGCTGCCTGCCCCGGGAACGTACATGGGGCAGAGTCTCCTCGGACTGGCCATGGGTGCCAAGGTGAGCCTCGAGCGTCCCATCGCCATCAATGCCACGCGAGGTCTCGACGGCCTTTATCTGCACGACGGCAAGAAGGTCATCATCGACATCCACGGAAAGAGTGTCGAGGTCTACGACGTTAACAAGGACCCCGGCGAGCTCGAGAACCTGGTGGCGAGCCCCGACCCAGCCGTGCTTTCCGCCATCGAGACCACCCGGCTCTTCTTTCACCAGCACCGCGCTGCGCTCGCTCGTGAATTTCCGCCGTCCGAAGCGGAGGCGGAAGCGCTGGCGCAAGAGCGCGACTGAGCACGTCGCAGAGCGCTCCAGCGTTATCCCCCTGCGGCCGCCGGCAGTGGGTATTCGGGAAACACCTCCGAGAAAAGCTGATGTGTGTAGCGCCGCAGGTTCGCAAGTGGACGTGCAGCCTCGGCCAACACACCGTCGATGGGTACCAAGTAGATGTTGCTGAGGAACGCGAGCGCGATGGCGTCGATGCTCGTTCTGCGGCCGAGGAAGTAGTGCTGGTCGCCGAGCATCGCGCTGAGTGCCTCGAGATCTTGTTGCGCGCGGGATAGCAGCTGCGCGCGCTCGAGGCGACCCAGCCCTTGGCCGTGTACGTCGCGCCGAACGGACCTCCGCAGCCATGCCGGAACGAGCCAACGGAGTGGCGCCGGCATCCCACCGAAGTACGCTCGCTTGGTCTTGGCCCATTGTTCGTCCGGCAACCAACGATCGATAACGATGATCCAGTAAAGGTGTTCCTCGAACACTCGCTGCAGAGCCACGAGCTTGGCTCGCTCGGCTGCGTCCAGGCTACTGTCGAGCGCCACCTTCCGCTCGCGAGTCAGCGTCTGGATGATGAGCGACGTGTCCGTGAGCAACCTGCCATCGGGGTGCTCCACGTACGGCGCTTTGCCGGTCGGGGATCGCGGCGGACCCGCCAGAGTCCGCATCTCATGGGGAATGTTGGCCATCCGCAGCCAGGCCTCCAACTTCATGCAGAAGGGGCTCGGATTGGGAATTCCCCAGGCGCGAGGCAGCTGGCACACCCGGAGCTTGGCTTCGTCCATGGCCGCCATCCTCCCACGCTGCGGGCGTCCGCTTTCGAGTTTCGCTTTCATCACGAGCTAAATGCGCCGCCAGCTTGCTCGAGCGGCGGTCTTCTCGGCAGACGTGAAATCCAGCCACTTCGGAGCGATTTCTTCGCCACCCGCTACAGCGAGGTCGTTTCGCATGGGCATTTGCTCGAAGTAGGTTGCGTCGCCGTCACTCCGAGGTTTAGAAACGGCTCTCATGAGCTGGTCTGTGTGTTCGAGTAAGACGTGGGGCGGCAGCGGGTGGAGCGTCCTCCTGGCCGTCCTTTGTGGCTGCACGTCGCTCGAGGACGGTACCGACACCGCCACCGCTCCCTTGAACCCGCAGTGGGACTGCTTGAAGTCGGAGCCCGAGCGGGTGGCCGCTATCGATCCGCCGCCTGCCAACATCGCTTACGCGGTGCCGATTGTAGACTTCACCAAGCGCCCGCCCACCGAGATTCCAGCGCTGGAGGTGGACTTCTGCCAGCTCGAGTCCAATGCTTGCAACAGGGTGATGGGGAAACCCAATATGGTCGAGGCCGTATTTGGCGGCGCCAAGGTTACCGTCCCCCTCTACGTCATCGGCACGAGGTATGGCATCCACGCGTACATGCGCTTGAGTGCACCCGGTTATTTGCCCATGGAGTACTACCTGGGCGGGGAGTTGTTCGGCCCCCCACCGAGCCAGGCCATGAGCGGGGTGGATGTTTCTGGGATCTCAGCCGCTCTGGGTGGGTTGCCCGTCGTCATGGGTCTGCCCGTTGCTCCCATTTCTGTAGAAGCCGCGGATGCTCTCGCGGAGAAGATTGGCAAGCCGCGCGATCCGAATGCCGCGATCGTGGCCGTCCGCACGCTCGATTGCCAGAATCAATACGCCGCAGGCGTCCGGCTCAAACTGAGTGTCCCGGGGAGCGAGCAGACGGGAGTTCCGTTCTCCTATCTGACCGGCCAGCCCCGTTTGGCGGCAAATGCGGCCACGGACAGTCGCGGGATCGCCGGCTTTGCCAATGTCGAGATACCGACTGGCGTGGACTCCACCAACGTCATCGTCACCGGCATCGCTCCGAATGGCATGGAGTACGGTGCGATCAACGTCACCATCCGCCGCGGCGCGGTCACGCTGGCATCCATTCGCCATGGCACGGGTGTGTACGGTCTGTAACTGCAGCTCGGAGCCGCGCTTCTCTCAGTGTGCGAGCGCCGCCATTCGCCGCGCGATCTCAGCGATGAAGCCGCGGCGCGCCTGCGCATCTCGCAAGTAGAAGTGGTCACCTGGCAACACAGTCAGCGAGAACGCTTGCGTCGTTAGCTGAGACCAGAGCTGCATGTCTGCCGCGCTCGACACCGGATCGCCGCTTCCGAGCAACGCGGCGATCGGCACCGCGAGACGCTCCGTTGACGGCGCTGCCAGCAGCGAACGGCAGAGCGCAACGTCGGCGATGAACGCTGCCCTCACCAGCTCCGTCGGCTGAGGGCTGCCGACGGCCAACCAGAACGCTTCGCCAATCTGCGCGGGCGACGAGCTCGAGTCGAGTAGCCGAGGCGGCGGCGCTGCGGAAGGCAGAAATAACGCCGGCAATCCTTGCCCGAGCCGCTCGAGCTCTTCGAGCACGCGCCAGGCGAAGCTGGAGCCAAGGCTGTGCCCCAGAAGAGCGAAGGGCTTATCGGCGAAGCCGTCGATGTACGCCACCGCATCCCGCAGATAGCGCTCCGCGTCGTCGCCGTTCTGGGTTTCCCCACGCACGTGCGAAACCGCGTGGACCTCGACGCCACTTTCGCCCAGCTCCGACAGCGGAGCAAACAGCGTTGCCGAGCCCCCTGCGTCGTGAAAGCAGAACAAGCGTGCCTGTGGCGCGGCCACTCGGTTCAGCTGCTCGCCGTAAGCTCGGATCGCTCGACGTTCGGGCGGCTGCTCGAGCTTGTCGACAATCAGTGAGAGCACGTGAGCGCTCATCGCTTGCACGCTCGGATGTTTGAGGATCAGCGTGGCCGGAATCGTCGAACCGGTGCGCCGCTCCAGGGCGTGCGTCAGCTCCATTGCCAGCAGCGAGTCGAGCCCGAGCTCTCCGAGGGGCTTGTCGACGGGAACGTCCCGAGCGCTACCGTAGGACAACACGCGTGCCACCTCGGCCCGGACCAGCGCCGTCACGGCGTCGCTGCGCTGGCCGGAAGGCAATGCCAGAAGCTCGCGCGCCCAGCTGGTCTCGGAGCGCGCCTGCGACGCGGCGGGGCGAACGAGCTCCTGCCACAGCGGCGGCACCGCAGCGCCAAACGTCCTGCCCAGCGTGTGCACGTCGAGGTGTGAAACCAGCAGCGCTGCGTCGGATCCGGAGAGCGAGCGATCGAAGAGCTCGAGGCCCGCGGTTCTGCTCAGCGGCGACAGACCGAAGTGACTCAAGTAACGAGCCAGGCCGGCTCGTTGCTCGCTGGTCAGCGCCGTTGCCATACCGGATTCGGTCCACGGCCCCCACCCCAGACTCAGGCCCGCTTGGCCCCGCGCGCGCCGATGAGCGGCCAGGCCATCGAGGAAGGAGCTCGCGCCTGCATACGCACCCTTGCCAGCGCCAGCAAACCCGAGCGTCCCGGCGATGGACGAGAACAGCACGAACAGATCCAGCGACAAGTGCTGAGTGAGAGCGTGCAGATTCCAGGCGCCCAGCACCTTGGGAGCCAGCACCTGCTCGAACTGCTCGCGCGTCTGCGAAGCCAATCCCCCGTCACGGACCAGACCGGCAGCGTGCACGATGCCGCGCAGCGGCTGTTGCGCCGGGATGGCTTGCAGCACGCTCGACAGGGCGGCTCGGTCCGCGACGTCGAGCGCTGCGACCGTTACTTCGGTGCCCAGGGCTTCGAGCTCCGCGACCAGGGCTGGCGCACCGGCAGTCGCCAGGCCGCGTCGTCCGATCAGCAGCAGGTGACGCGCGCCTCTCTGTGCGAAGTGGCGAGCGACCTCGGCTCCAAGCCCGGACAGGCCGCCGGTGACCAAGTAGGTTCCGGGGCTCGCGAGCCGCTCGCCGAGGCTCACGCGCTCGCCTTGCGGCGCCCTCAGCAGGCGAGCCAGGTGGCGCTCCGTCCCCCGCCAAGCGACCTGCGTTTCATGGTCACTCGCGGCCGCTTCGTGCGCCAGCACCCCGGCGGACGCGGATTCCCGGTCCAGGTCCAGGAGTGTGCAGCGGAGCTCGGGATACTCTTGCATGACGGTGCGGCCGAGTCCCCACAGGCTCGCGCCGGCGACCGCCACCTCGTCGCCCGGCCTCGCTGCCACCGCTGCGCGCGTCAGCCACCAGAGCCGCGGTGGGTTGGCCCGACGCGCGAGAGCGTTTGCAATCGCCAGCCCTTGATGCGCCGCTTGCATCGCCGCCTCAGCGTCACCTGAGCCTCCCCACGCACACACCACGTGGTCGGCGAAGGGACTCAACTGAGCGAGCTGCTCGATCGCGACGCGTTCCGGGGTCGCTCCGAGCGCGGCGAGAGCAGCGAGCAGCTCCTCTGCGCGGCCATCGCTTCCAAGCGACACGACCGCCCAGCGACCGGACATCGACCTCGGGCTCTGCAACGCCGGCGCAGGTCGCCACTCGAGCCTGTAGACCGCGTTGTCCAGAGCGCTCGCCTCGATCTCTCGTGCCACGCGTGGCTCGGAGCGCGACTCGATCCAATACCTCTCCCGCTGCCAGGCGCGCGTCGGCAACTCGAGGCGATTGCCTGCAGGAAAGACCGCCTGCAAGCTGACTCCGCCTCCGAGCGCGATCCAGCCGCCCAGCGCCTGCAGTACGCCTTCCGCTTCGTTCCCGGCCGCGCCCACACACCCGAGCAGGTGCGTTGCGTGCGCGGTCAGTGTCGCTGCAACCAGCGGCAGCAATGTCGTCTTCGGTCCAAGCTCGAGGAACGTTGCCGCTCCTGCCGCATGCAGCGCCTGGACGCCCGCGGAAAACTGCACCGCCTGACGCACGTGCCTCACCCAATAGTCGGCTCCGCTGATCTCGGATCCGGCGAACGCACCGCTCACGTTCGAGATCACTGGGACCGAGGGGGGGTGGTAGCTGATGGTTTTCGCGACGCGTCGACACGACTCCAGCATCGGCTCCATGAGCGCCGAGTGGAACGCGTGCGAAACCGTCAGCCGCTTGCTGGCCACGCCGCGGGCTGAAAGCTTCGCGACGACACTCGCCACGGCGGCTTCTTCGCCGGATATCACCACGGAGGATGGAGCATTGACGGCCGCCACCGTCACCTGAGCGCTCAGGTGATCGGCTAGCTCAGCCTGGCTCGCGGCGATGGCGAACATGACGCCCCCGGGCGGCAACGCCTGCATCAGTCGCGCGCGCGCACAGACAAGGCGCGCTGCATCGTTCAGCGAAAAGACGCGCGCGACGCAGGCCGCCGTGAGCTCACCAATGGAGTGACCCGCGACGAAGTCGGGGTGCACTCCCCAGGAATCGAACAGCGCGGCCAACGCCCACTCGAACGCGAACAAGGCCGGCTGCGTGTACTCCGTTTGATGCAGTGGCTCGGCTTCCCTCGTCTGCGGGGTCGCCCACATCACTTCACGCAAGGGGCGATCCAAATGCGGATCGAGCGCGGCGAACGCGGCATCCAACGCCGCTTGAAACGCCGGCCACTCGCGGTAGAGCGCCTGTCCCATTCCGAGTCGCTGCGCGCCTTGGCCAGTGAACAGCCAGGCGAGCTTGCCGCGCGAGGTGCGCGCCTCCGTCACGGCCGTTGGAACGGGCGTCTGACCGGGGTCGACGCTGTCGAGCGCGGCGCAGAGCGCTTGCCGACTCGAGGCCACCAGGCAGAGCCGGTGCTCCCGGAGCGAGCGCGTCGTGGCAAGACTGAAGGCCAGGTCTCGCAGCCCAATCTCCGGGTGCTGTTCGAGGTGCTTACCCAGTCGCTGCGCCGTTACTCGCAACGCGGAATCCGTCCGCGCAGACAGCACGATGAGCTCTGCCGAACGCGTTGACGACTGCGGAAGCGGCTCCGATCGAGGCGCTGCTTCCAGCACCGCGTGCGCATTCGTTCCGCTGATGCCGAAAGAGCTCACGCCAGCGCGCGCGGGCTCGGCGCTGCTTGGCCAGGCCATCCCCTTGCTGGTCACGCGGACGGACAGCTGG
Source organism: Polyangiaceae bacterium (assembly GCA_035634435.1). Taxonomy (GTDB): domain Bacteria; phylum Myxococcota_A; class Polyangia; order Polyangiales; family Polyangiaceae; genus PMG-095. Next base: position 6,016 of record DASQDA010000903.1, on the reverse strand, counting down.
TTCCAAGGGATCTTCGGATTCGGGTTCTCGAAATGCAAGTGCGGCACGAGCTGCCCGTGCGCCAAGCAGAGCGCAGTTTTGATCAGCGCTGCGATGCCTGCAGCGGCCTCGAGGTGACCAAAATTCGTCTTCACAGAGCCCAGATAGAGCGGCCTTTCGCGACCGCCTTTCGCTGCGTACACGCGGTTCAAAGCCAGGACTTCGATGGGGTCGCCGAGCAGCGTGCCCGTTCCGTGCGCTTCGACGTAGTCGACAGAGTCGGACTCGACACTTGCGTTGGCCAGCGCCCTGCGCAGCACCGCCTCTTGCGCCACGCCGCTCGGAGCGGTGAGACCATTGCTCGCGCCGTCGTGATTGACGGCGCTACCGCGAATCGTTGCGAGGATACGATCGCCGGCTGCCTGAGCGGCAGACAGCGTCTTGAGCACGACGATGCCGCAGCCCTCGCCGCGGCCGTAACCATCTGCCGCTGCGTCGAACGTCTTGCAGCGTCCGTCGCGTGACAACGCCTGCAGCTTGCAGAGCGCGACACTCGCTTCCGGCGACGCCATGATGTTGACGCCACCCACCAGCGCCAGGTCGCTCTCGCCGGCGCGCAGGCTTTGGCATGCCAAGTGCACGGCCACCAGCGACGACGAGCAGGCCGTGTCCAGCTGCATCACCGGACCGTGAACACCCAGCACGTACGCGATGCGACCCGCAGCGACGCTGCGCGCGGTACCAAGCGCGCTGTAGGCATCGATTCCATCGAGCTGTCCCGCTGGCACGCTGAGGCGAGCGTAGTCGTCGAGACTCAGCCCGATCCAAACCCCGGTTGCAGAGCCTCGCAGAGTTTCGGGAACGATGCCGGCATTCTCCAACGCCTCCCAGGTGACCTCCAGCAGCAGGCGTTGCTGGGGGTCGAGGCTCACGGCCTCGCGGGGAGAAATGCCAAAAAAACCCGGTTCGAAGCCGTCGATCTCGTCGAGAAAGCCGCCGCGCTTCGTGTAGCACTTGCCGGGGGCAGTCGGCTCCGGGTCGTAGAGGGCTTCGGCATCCCAGCGATCGGTGGGCACCTCACTCGTCACGTCCGCGCCACGCCGAAGCAGGTCCCAAAACTCGGAGGGGCCCGAGACGTCGCCAGGAAATCTGCAACCCACGCCCACGATCGCGATCGGTTCGCTACGGTGGCGGCGCTCGAGCTCGAGTTGCTGGCGTGCGTCCCGCAGCAGCCGGAGCAAGCGCTGGTCCGACTCGGTCACGAACGAAATCTCAGCTCGCGTTCCAGGCGTTCGACTTCCTCCGCGAGAGACGCATCGTTGGAGTCGGCTTGCGCGCTTGCTCGCGCCGTCCCTATCTGTGGATCCGGTTCAGAGGGCTCGACCGGCCGCACGAGGTAAGCGACCAGCGCATCGATCGTGGAGACGCTCCACAGCAACGTTTCGTCGAGCTCCCGTCCCAGCTTGTCCGAAAGGGCCTTGGCGAGCTCCACGGTGGCTACTGAATCGAGCCCATGGTCCGCGAACGATCGCCCCGCCTCCACCTGGGAGACAGCGATCTGCAGGCGCCGAGCCAGCCACGACACGATGAAGGCGCGCAGCTCGCGTTGACTGTCCCCGCCAGCCACGAGTGGCGCTGCTCCGGGAGCGCGCGCGGACTGGATTGCGGATGCCTCGAGCTGCTCTGTCGGCGCCCATTCACCGATGGAGCGCGCATACGTGGCGAACGTCGCCTCGACGTCCGAGCTGCTCAACGTCGCCATCTCCGAAGGTGTCCCGAAGCGGACAGCGGACAGCGCGTGCTCGAGCTGGGCCTCGGCCCAGGCGCGAGCGCGCTCCAGCTCCTGGCCTGGCATCTGGCCTCGCGAACCCTCCACCGCCGCCAGCAGCACGATCCAGGCGGTGAGCTCGCCGGCGCGAGTGTGGCCCCAGCGCTGCGCGTGCCGCGCCAAGGGCCCGTGGAGCGTCGTCATGCGCCTCCTGACGGCCTGCAACGCTAGCTCGATGCGGGGCGCAACCTTTGGAGCGTGCAGTACTTCGTCCACCAGGCGTCTCAGCGATGAGTCCCCCTCCATCACCATCGCACCGGTGAGCTCCGCCAGCGCTTCCGGGGGCCCCCCCAGATTGCGCAGCAGACCCGCGTCCCGATGCAGGCATGAGAGCCGGTTGGTCTCCGCATAGACGCCGCTCACGCCGGACTGCATCAGGTCGTCCACGCACCGCACCAACAACTCTGGCCCCTGAATCTTGCAGGTCGCGAAAGCCTCGCTCGGCACCGCGTATCCTGCGTCCAGCGCTTGCGCTATGCGATGCACCAAGCACTCGAGCGCCGAAATGCTGGCAGTAATGGAACCGAGCCGCGCGAGCGTGATCGGGTTCGGCGTCAGCTTCCCGTTCGCAGCGTGGTAGTAGGGGCCGTCGCGACCAACCAGCTGCGCGCAACGTTTCATGCCGCCCACGCAAGCTGCGGCGATCGCCAGTCGCGTCTGGCTCATTGCCTCGCTGGCAATCTCCAACCCTGAGCCCATGCTCCCGAGCAAGTTGTCGCGGCTCACCCGGGCACCATCGAGAGCCATGGTGTCCCGCGCGAACCCGAGCAGGCCCATCGACAACCCATCGCGTACTTGGCGCACGCCTTCGAGCCCGCTGGAAATCACGAACGCGCTGATCCCGGGTGGCTCGTCGTGACGAGCGAACACGTTGATGACGCTGGCGCCGGGCGTCACGCCGTCGAGGTACTTGGCCCCGAAGAGCCTCCAAGTGTCCTCGCCCTCGGACTGCGCTTGAACGCCCACCCCTCCTGGTTTCGTGCGGCCGCCCGGTTCCTCGAGCGCGAACGCCGCGAGCTCCTGGCCGTGCGCCAAGCCGGGCAGCAGCAGCGCCTTGAGCCGGGGCCCCCCGTACCTGGCGATTGGTTGGATACCGAGTGAGTTGTTGACGCCCACGTGCAAGGCGAGCGCAAAATCGATCGCAGCCAGCTGCTCGAGCACGCGCAACGCCTCGGCGTGAGGCAAGCCGAGGCCTCCGTACTGAGGCTGTACCTGAAGACCCAGCAGTCCCTGCTTGGCGAGGGCGCGCAGGAGAGCGAGCGGGTTGGCCAGCCGTTCGTCGATGGTGTGGGCGTTGATCAAATCGGCAGCATGCCGACGCAGCCAGTCAATCAGGTGGTCGGCTCGAGCTGAAAGCTCTCGCTTGCCGCTGTCGGGCCCTGCCTCGGCGTCAGGCGCGGGCGCCAGCGGGGACAGCCAGGAAGCGACGGCGGGCAATGAGTTGTCCAGAAACGCGCTACGACACAGCTTGCGTCGCACTTTGCCGCTGGTCGTTCGCGGTAAGGTCGACGGCTTCAGCAGCACCACTGCGTGAGTATGAAGCGCGTGGTGCTGAGAAACCGCCCCGCGAATCGCGCGGAAGAGCGTCACCGCATCCAGTGTGCGGAGCGCGGTCCTCGAGACCTCCTGCACGATGACCAGCTCCTCGCCTTGTTCCGTTTCCACGGAGAAGGCCGCGCACGCATGAGGAACCAGTGAGGGATGACAGGTCGAGACGCTGTCTTCGATATCGTGCGGGTAGTGGTTGCGCCCGCGCACGATGATTAGATCCTTGAGGCGTCCGGTGACGAAGAGTTGGTCACCGTGCAAAAATCCGAGGTCTCCGCTGCGCAGAAAGGGCCCCTCGCCCGAGCTCGTCGTGCAGTCGAAGGTTTCTCGGGTTTCGCTGGCTCTCCCCCAATAACCCGCAGCGACACTCGCGCCTCGAATCCAGATCTCACCAACGTGGTCCTGCCCCCGCTCTTGCAGCGTCTCCGGATCGACGATTCTTACTTCGCTCCCTTCACCCTGACTGCCACAGCCGACCAGAGCCTGACCCGTGGGAGCCGCAGCTGGAGTGGCGCCCAGCTCCAGGCTCGACGGCGCAAACCGCTGAACCGTCGGTGGTCCCTGCGAGGCCACACTCGTAACCAGCAATGTCGCCTCGGCCAACCCATACACGGGATGAAAGGCCTGAGGCTTGAACCCGCAACCAGCGAACGCCTCAGCAAACCGCTCCAGCGTCGCGGATCGCACGGGCTCGCTCCCGTTGTACGCAACTCGCCAGCTCGATAGGTCCAAAGATCCTCGCTGCTCGCGAGCGATCCGCCGGGCGCAGAGGTCGTACGCGAAATCCGGGCCGCCGCTGCTCGTGGCGCGGTAGCGGGAAATGGCGTTCAGCCAGCGCAGCGGGTTTTGCAAGAACGCCTGCGGTGACATGATCAAGCAGTGCGCGCCGACCCACGCCGCGCCTACTACGGTGCCGAGGCCCATATCGTGGAACATGGGAAGCCAGGAGACGGCTACCGTGCTCGCGTCGTGGCGAAAGCTCCGTGCGATCTGGCGCTGGTTATCGACCAGGTTCGCGTGAGTGACGACCACTCCGCGCGGAGAGCCGGTGGAGCCGGAAGTGTACTGTAGGAGTGCGACGTCGGTCGCCGCGATGGGCGTCGTCTCCGGCTCGATAGCAGCGTTTGCGCAGGCCTCGCTATCCACGAAGGAAATTTCTACAGGGTGCGCCGACAGGTCCAACTCCCGTGAGACCTGCTCGAGCATCTCGCCGCTCGACAGAATGAAGCTTGCCCCGGCGTCCGTCGCGATGCGCCGTAAGCTTTCGAGGCCACGCTTGCGGTGGGGCAGGCTGACGGGCACCGCGACCACGCCGGCGTAAAGGCAGCCGAAGAAGGCGACGATGAATTCGAGGCCTTGTGGATAGATCAGGAGCGCCCGAGCGTTGCGCGCGTTCAGCCATCTGAGGCGGGCTGCCACTGCCAACGCTCGCCGACGCAGGTCCCCGAAGGTCAGCCGGTCGGTCTCCGTCTCCCCGTTCGCCAAGAACGTGTAGGCAACCTTGTCCGAGTGGTCTCTTGCCCGTGCGTCGACAACATCCAAGAGGGTGAGGGGGTGTTCGGTCTCGGATGCCGCTGACAAAGCCCTCGGACTATACGCGGCGAGCTGATCGCCGCAAAGGCAACTTTCGAAAGCCGCGGGAACGTTGCCGCGTCGCAGCCGCAGCGATTCCGAGGCGTCGTGCCCGCCGAGGCCAACGGGGCACCCGAGCTGCTCGAAGCCGTCAAGCGCGAAATGACTGGGCATTTTTACCGTGCTCAGCGTTGCAGTGAAGCTTGAAGCCGGAGGTGAAGCGCTCAGGCTGGGCGAGCATCCGCAGTGTGGATCCGGCGTAATCCCCACGCGCCAGCTCGCACTGAACCGCACGCGCTCGTCGACGCTTGACGGCGTTGGCAGCGCGCCGCGCCCTGCCCCGGCGGGCGACCTTGCCAGGCAGCTCGCAGAAAGAACGCGCGACCGCACCGGTGAATCCAGCACCGCGAGGGCCCTCGAAAGAGCTTAGCCCGTGACCAGTTGAACGGCGGCAGGCGATCGGACGCGTCGGTTTGGCTCGGGTTGCAATCCACGTCAGCGCGCTCGCGACTCGCCGTGTGCGCTGTACCCGAAGGGGGCTGACACCCACGGTGTCCTCGAGCGAGACAGCTCCGCTCTGTTGCACCTGGCGAGCGCCGTCGCATCCTCCTCATTACGCCGCGAACACCGTTGTTTGAGCTTGCGAGCGGGCTGGCCTGTGGCAATAGAGCAAACATGCCGACCGCCTGGGGTAAGTGCGTCGCGCACGCCGAAGAGCGCATAGTCAAATCATCGGCGCCAGAAGCAACGCGGGGAACGGATACGAAATGCGCCGCATGTTAGTAGGCTCAGCAGGCTTGAGACGTGTCACTCTCGGCGCTAAAGAAGGCCGTCTTTGGGCTATGCTGAACGGCGCTGCGCCCGCCACGATGACCGTGACCCGCAACCCCGTCCTTGATTCGAGCTGTACCGCATGAAGAACTCGCGAGAGTCGGACGCCTCCGGCGCATCTGCGTCCTCCTCATCATCCGCTGAACGCGACCCCCGAATCAGCGACGCCGAGGCGGAGCGACTTCGGGAGCTCTGGTCGGAGACCGCCGAGGTGCCATCACCGGTTGCTCCTCGCGATGTGGCTCGGCAGCATGTTCC
>DASQDA010000902.1:0-7912 GCA_035634435.1 Polyangiaceae bacterium | reverse complement strand
GCTGACCTCGTCTGGGTGGGCGAGCAGCCGGGAGACAAGGAGGACGTCCAGGGGGAGCCATTCGTCGGGCCCGCTGGCAAGGTGCTGGAGCGCGCGCTCGGCGCTGCTGGGATCGAGCGACACCGCGTGTACGTCACCAACGCGGTAAAACACTTCAGCTTTCAACAGCGCGGCAAGGCTCGCCTCCACCAGCGGCCGCGTCCGGGAGAAGTGCGGGCCTGTCGACCCTGGCTCGAGTCGGAGCTCGAGGTCATCCGTCCGAAGGTCGTGGTGCTGCTCGGCGCGACCGCCGCCCAAGCGTTGCTAGGCGCTACCTTCCGCGTCAGTCGGGATCGTGGCAAGCCGCTGCCGAGCGAGCTGGGCGCAACGCTCATTGCCACGCAGCATCCCTCCGCAATTTTGCGCAAGCCCAGCTCGGCAGACCGTGAGCAGGCGTTTGCGGAGCTGGTTTCCGATTTGAGCCTCGCGCAGCGGCTGTTGCAAGAGGCTGCGCCAGGCGTCGTGGGGCCTGCGCGGTGACGTAGCGCGCCATCACCTTGTCGGCGTACTTCGCAAGCACGCCGAGTGGACCGCGGAACATGGTATGCACGCGGAATGCTGCTCGGTGGACCCCTGGCCATTCCGCCGCTCCCCGCTTCGCCCACGTTGGTCTGGCGCGTCCCGGGCTCCAAGAGCATCACCAACCGCGCCTTGGCGCTGGCCGCCCTCGCCGAGGGCGAGACGCGACTCGAAGGTGTGCTGGCAAGCGACGACACGCGGTACATGCGTGTCGCTCTCGAGGCGCTCGGAATCGGGGTCCGCGAGCTCGACGCCACCACGCTCGTCATCGATGGCGGACGCTCCAAGCTCCGCCCTGCGGCCGAACCGTTGTTCGTGGGTAACAGCGGCACCACCGTCCGCTTTCTGGCCGCTCTAGCCGCGCTGGTCCCAGGACCCACCACGCTGCAAGGCGACGAGGCGATGGCGAGCCGACCCATCCAGGTGCTCGTGGAAGGTCTGCGGGCGCTCGGCGTTCGTGTCGATTGCCCGAGTGGCTGCCCGCCGCTCACCGTGCACGGTACGGGCAGCCTTGCAGGTGGCCGCATCGCCATGCGCGGCGACAAGTCGAGCCAATATTTCTCCGCGGTGTTGATGGCCGCGGCCCTGGCCGAAGCGCAGGTGCTCGTAGAGGTCGAGGGCACGCTGGTGAGTCGCCCCTACGTGGAGATCACCCGCCGAATGATGGCCGACTTCGGAGCGCGCGTGGAGGTCACCCCGCAGGGTTTCCTCGTCGAGCCGGTGACGGGCTACCGCGCGCGCTCTTACGTCATCGAGCCGGACGCTTCATCGGCGAGCTACGCCTTTGCGCTCGCTGCCGCTAGCGGCGGCCGCGTCGAGGTGCCCGGCCTGGGCGTCCATGCCCTGCAAGGCGACTACGCATTCCTGGACGTGTTGGAGCAGGCGGGGGCGACCGTGGAGCGCGGCCTCGCGGCAACCAGCGTCCGCGGCGTACGTCCGCTGCGGGGAGTGGACGTGGACATGCACCATATCTCCGATACCGCCATGACCCTGGCGGCAATCGCTCCGCTCTGCGTGGGCTCCACCCGTATTCGCAACGTCGCCAACATCCGCATCAAGGAAACCGACCGTCTCGCGGCCACGGTTGCCGAGCTCGAGCGGCTGGGGCAGCGAGTTGCATCCGGCGAGGATTGGCTGACAATCGAGCCCCGCCCCGTGCAACCTGCGACGGTCCGTTCCTACAAGGACCACCGGATGGCAATGAGCTTCGCGGTGCTGGGGGCAGTTTGCCCCGGTATCTGCATCGAGGACCCGAGCTGCGTCGCCAAGACCTATCCCGGCTTTTTTGACGATCTGGCGCTGGCCTACGCGGCCGTGGGCGCGTCGTCGCCATGGTAATCGTGAAAATATCCACATCGTTACCCGCAGGTCAGGGCGGCTTCCAGCGCCACGACAAATGCTCGCGCTCCGCGTCGCGGCGGTGACGAACCGCGCAAGCTAGGTTAAGAGAGCCCACCGTATACCTGCGGCCGGGCTCGCAGAATCCCCACTCCCCGCAGTCCCCTAGTCTTTTCAATGCCGGGCCTCAGCATCATCGGAACTGGTCGGTATCTCCCAGGCCGCCCCTACACCAACCACGATCTCGGGCGTGTGCTCGACACGAACGACGAGTGGATCCGCCAACGCACGGGTATCGTGCAGCGCCACTTCTGTCCGGTCGGGCAGGGCGCCGCTGATCTCGCGCTGCCTGCCTGTCGGGAGGCGCTGGCGAACGCACGTCTGGGCCCCGACGACATCGACTATATCCTCTTCAACACGATGACCCCGGATCACCTGTTCCCGGGATCGGGCACGTTGCTGGGCGCCAAGCTCGGGTGCCACGGCGTGCCCGCGCTGGATCTGCGCGCGCAATGCGCCGCCATGTTGTTCAGCTTTCAAGTGGCCGAGTCGCTGCTCAATGCAGGCTCCGCGCGCCGCGTTCTGATCGTCGCGGCCGAGGCGCACGCAGCGCTGATGCCATGGCGCGACTGGGATATCCTCGAAGGTACCAGGGATGCCAAGCCCAGCGCCGAAGATTGGGAGTTTGCCACTCGCCATCGCGGCTGGGCGATCATCTTCGGCGACGGCGCGGGAGCAATCGTGGTCGAGCGTTCGGAGCGCCCTGGCAGCGGTATCCTCGCGACGGATCTGCACAGCGACGGTCGGTACGCCTCGCAGCTCTGCGTGCCCTATGGTTTTCGGCCCGGCACTTACTTCGGAGCCAATCCCGTGCCCCAAGACGACATGCTGATCCACATGGATGGGCGCGACGTCTTCAAACACGCAATCACGAAGCTGCCGCGCTCGATCCTATCGGTGTGTGAGCGAGCTGGCGTCCCACTGGGCAGTGTCGATTGGTTCGTCGCGCACCAGGCCAACCAGCGCATCAACGAAGCCGTCTGTGAGCGCCTGGGTGTTTCGCCCGAGAACATGCCTTCGAACGTCGATCGCTACGGCAACACGTCCGCTGCGACCATCCCTATCCTGCTCGACGAGATGCGCCGCGACGGCCGCTTGCAACCCGGTCAGCTCGTCTGCTTGGTCGCTCTCGGCGCGGGCTTCCACTGGGGCAGCGCCCTGCTGCGCGCCTGATCCCCAGCGCTCACTGAATAGTAATCTTGTGTGTCACGCTGGCAGGCGCGCCGGCGAACGGCGGAACTGCTGCCTTCTGCAGCACGGACTGGATACACGTCGCGGTTGGCGTGCCGGCCAGTGGCGCGTCACTGACGATGGCGCTGCTCACGTTACCCGCCGGCGTGAAAGTAACCGACACGCGGGAGACGCCTAGTGGTCCCCCCGGCTGGCGACAGCGCGCGGCGTCGCTCGCAACCCGATCGAGGGCTGCCCGCGCGAGCTTGGCATCGAAACGATCTCCCGTGCCGCGTTTGGCTGCAGCTGCGAACTGTTCGGCAAAGCTCCCGCCCCCGACCTCTGCGCCCGAGGGACTGGCGTCGCCGGGAGCGCCGGGCAATTGCCCGCCCGGGGTCGCACCGTTCGTGGTCACGGGCGCGCTTGTGCTGGCTTCGCTTCCCGTCGAAGCGGGCGCCAGACCGGTTGCGGTCCCCGCGGGCACGCGTGGTACGGAAGGGGAGGCCTGCTGCTCCGCTTCAGGAACGACGCGGGGTGCAGGCAACCCCACTGCGCTGCGGCGTGACAGCAGGAACGCGGCGGCGCCGGCCGCCGCCAGCAGGAGCACGATCAAAACCACCCACACCGCCTTTCCGCGCTTGCGCTGAAAGGGAATGTCCTCGAGGTCGGCGCTGGCGGGGAACGACGCCGGAAAGGGTGCCGGAACCGTGAACGGCGCCGAAGGCGCGGGAGCTCGAGGGCGAGCTGGCGCCATTGGGTCCGGAGCGGCGGCACCGAGGGGTGATTGCACTGGCAATTCAGCCGACGGGCTGCTCTGCGGGTAGGCTGCTGGCGGTGGCGGCGCGGCGGCCACTTGCGGACGCGAGGCAGGCGCTGGCGGCGTGGCGGCGGCTCGTTGCGCGAAGGCTGGATCTTCCAGGTTCCACGCGCGCCGAGCCTCCGGCGTCTCCCGCACGGTGTCGGTGGGAACCGAGCGTTGCTGCACACGGCCCGGTTGGCCCTCGCTCGCGAGGGGTTGAGGAGGCATCAGGGGCTGCGAGGGCTGCGGATGTCTGGGGCCTCCAGCATCCCGCCGCGACTGCTCCGGCCGCGAGTGCTCCGGCCGCGAGTGCTCCGGCCGCGAGCCGAGGTCGGGCAGGCGAAACTCGGGCTCGGACGTCCGTGGCGCGTCGTGCATCGAGCCGCGGGCAGACCCAGGCGTTGCGCCGCTGCGAGCGGCGCGAGCCGCGGCGCTCGAGAGCGGCACGGGCACGGTCTCCTCGTCTCGAGGGCTCGGCGTCGGCAAGGTCGGCCGGGCGGCGCTGTGCTCGAACGCGGCTGCTTCGGGCAACTGCACCAGGGCCGCGATATCGGCCGGTCCGCGCAGGATTGTGGGCTCCTCGTCCATCGGCACCGCGCTCGCTTGGGCGGCTTGCTGCTCCCGTGCGAGCGCCGACTGCGGCAGAGGAATCTCACGGTGGGTGATCCCCAGGTTGCGGGCTGGCGCAGATCGCGTCGCCGTCGCCTCGGCGCTCTGAACGTGCGCTGGCGTTGATTCCGAGGCGGCCTCCGCCTCCGGAGAGCCAGGAACGGCACCCATCGGAAGGGTCGGTAAGCGCGGTCTGAAGCGCCCCGGGGCTGCCGGGGCCACTGCTGCCGCTGCGCGCTGCGTCGTCACCGTGCGTAGCGGTTCGGTGCGCTTGAGATGGCGAGCAAGCTCGGGAACCTTTTTCACCTCCAGCCACTCGGGCATGCCGTCGCGCCAGACCAACGTGTCGGCCGTGACGCTGCCCGCAGCGAGCTCGTTCGCAATCTGCTGTTCGGTAAGCTCGCGGTCACCTCCAGGTGAGTCGACGGCGAACAGCAGTGGCTCTGCCATCGCCTTCGGGTTGCTCGCTTGCGGAGCCGGTCCCAGCGTCGTCGGCGCCTGCACCGGGAGGGTGGAAGCCGCAGCTTTGGACTGGCCCCCGGCAGGTTGCGCTCGCAACGCCGCAGGTTGGGCAGCGGGCGCGGGCGCCGGGGGAGCGGGCGCGGCTTGAGCCCCGGCCGCCGGAGGTTGAGCGGGAGCCGGGGCCTGGGCCGGCAGTGCCGCCCGGGGCGCCGCGACCGCCGCTTTTGGTCGCGATACCGTCGATTTGGCAGCGCTCGTTGGAGCGCGTGCTCCAGCGCCGGCCGGCACGGCTGCTCGCGGCGGGGCTGCAGCCGTTGGGGTCGACGGGGCTCGGCCTGGGCTGGACGTCTGGGGCGAAGCTACCGGAGCCGAGGGCGGTGCGGCCGCCACTCGGGCTGGCGCTGACGCCGCGCCAGGGGTGGCGGCGGGCGAAGCGGCAGAGCTGACGACCGAGTGCCCGGGGGCGGAGCCGGCGGCGGCCGGCTTGGTCCCATCCAGGCGGATCGCCGCCTGGCATTGTTTGCACTTCACCGAAACGACGCGTCCTTTGATCTTCTGATCGTAGACGTCATCCGAAATGGAGAAGCTCTTTCCACACGCCGGGCAAGTGACGGGGAATGGCATCCGGAGGCGGCTAGCGTACACGTATCTCCCTCCAACTGACTCAGTTTTCAGCCGACTCCACGTACCTTTTCGCAAGGTTGCCAGCCGGTCGGCCCGGCTGAAAAAATGTAGAGTGGCGGCCCGCCCCCTTTCGACGTGTGGCAAAGACTCGGGCTTAGGTCATGAGCGGCTTGTTGGAAGGACGCATCACGGCGCGCCATGACTGGGCGCCGGGTCTGATGACTTTGACCATAGAGGCCGAAGTCGAGCCCTTCTCACCGGGTCAGTTTCTGAACCTGGCTTTGCAGCCCGAGGGTCAGCTCGTGCGACGGTCGTACTCCATTGCCTCGGCGCCTGGCGCTCCGCTTCAGTTCTTGCTCGCGCAGGTGCCCCGCGGCGAGCTCACGCCCGCGCTGTTCGCCCTGAGCGAGGCCGATCGAGTGCTGGTCGAGCCGAAGCCGCAGGGCTTCTTCACGTTGCAGTGGGTGCCCGACGCACGCCAGCTCTGGATGATTGCGACGGGCACCGGACTTGCCCCCTACCTGTCCATGTTGCGCGCCGACGAAGTGTGGCAGCGCTTCAGCGACCTGGTGCTGGTGCACTGCGTCCGTGAAGCTGCGCAGCTGGCTCACGCGGCGGAGCTTGCCGCTCTCGCGGCGCAACATCGGGGTCAGCTTCGCGTGCTGCCGGTCGTCAGCCGCGAGCCCACCGCGCCAGGGGTGCTTCACGGCCGCATCACCAGCTTGCTTTCCGATGGCGAGCTCGAGCGAAACGCGGCGCTTCAGCTGAGCGCGGAGCGCTCGCACGTGATGCTTTGCGGTAATCCAGCCATGATCGACGATATGCTCGAGCGGCTCGAGGCGCGCGGCCTTCGCAAGCATCGCGTCAGACGCCCAGGTCACGTCACGATCGAACGCTACTGGGACGCCGTCTGACGGCCGGGCCCACTCGCGAGCTTCCCGCTAGCTGCACACGCTCGGCTAGACGCCCACGCGTCCGTAGACGGGCAGCGCGACACCCGAGACATCGCGCGAAGCCGGCGACAGCAGGAAGTGGATGACCTCGCAGAGTGAGGCGGGCGCCACCCAGCGTGCCCGATCAGCGTTGGGCATCGCGGCTCGGTTGGCGGGTGTATCGATGACGCTGGGCAGCACCGCGTTGATGCGCACGCCTTCGTCCAGCACTTCGGCGGCGGCGGTCTGAACCAGAGCGACCAGGGCCGCTTTGCTAGCGGCGTATGCCGCGGCGCCCGCGCTTTCCCACGGTCTCACTGCGGCACGCGACGCGACGACCACGACGCTGCCCTGGCGCCTGGACACCATGCCGGGCAGCAAGACCTGCAGCGCCACGCGGGCGCTTTCCAGGTTCATCTGCATCATGGCCTTCCAGGTTGCGTCCGCCTCGCCCTCGTACAGACGGTTGCCCCCGCGATATCCGCCCGCCACTAGAACCGCGCCTACGGGTGGCCCCCAGTCACTCGTGATGCGCTCGATGACGGGAGACCAGGTCTCCGCGATGGTACTGTCCACCTCCATGGCGACGACGCCGGGGGCTTCACGCGCGATGGCGGCCAAGGCAGCGCTGGCTTCTGGGCGGTCGATCGCAACCACTCGTTGGCGTTGGGACGCCAGGTAGTGAACGACGGTTGCACCGAGTGCCCCAGCGGCCCCCGTCACGACCAAGGGACGCACTTCGCTCATGCCCATGACGGGGATTGTTTCAGAACGTCACGCCCAATGAAAGGCGGAACATCGACTCCACCGGGTGCGTAGCGGAATTGAGGTTACTCGTGCGGCGCGCGCGCGGTTCAAGGCAATGAGCGAGTCTGGGGGCTGCAGTCGCTAGTAGCAGGGCCAATGCTGCCTTCCGCAAAGCAGCGACGTTGCTTGTTCAGCTCCACACCCAGTCCGAAGCCGCCCGCCCAGAGTGAAGACGCCCAACACGGAAGGGTTGCCAATGAATTCATGCAGTCGCCGTTGGGCGTGCGAGACCTCGTCCAGCTCCCCGAGTGAGGCCGTCGCTCGATACGTCAGTGCGTCGCTCGTGAAAGTGGCGCGCAGAACGCTGCCCCTTAGAGCCGACCGTTGAGCGAAAATCCCGCTGCGATTGAGCTGCCCGCCTGGGCCGCCAATGCCGTTCGAATGCTGCGAAGCGACGCCACCGAAGGGCTGGTCAAGGATGGGTGGGACATCGTTCACCACGAACAGCGCAACCGCTCCACGCTCAGAAACTGAGCAATTAGCTCCATGCCGAGCCCGAGTCGATCGTCCAAGGGCCAGTCGAGGGGATCGACGCGCACGGCAAGCGTGGGCC
>DASQDA010000901.1:0-14915 GCA_035634435.1 Polyangiaceae bacterium | reverse complement strand
GGCCGCGGGCAGCAGGGCGACGCCCATCACGGCAGCGCTCACCTGAAAGCCCACCGCGTGTGCCGCCCGCGCAGCGCCGACGCGCTCGGGGGTAGCCGACATCAAACCCGGGTAGATCGGCGCCAGTGAGAGGCCGATCAGACCGAGGCCCAGGCACGTGACCACCACCGGCAGCCCGGAGGAAGCGAAGAGCGCAGCGCCCACGGCCGCCAGCAGGGTTGCGGCTCGCAACAGCCGCGGGATGCCCAGGCGTTCCACGACGAAGCCGGAGGCGATGCGGCCAAGCAGGAGCAGAGCCCAGTAGGTCGTGACCCACGCGCCAGCCGTGTTGGCGCCGAGAGCGCGCGATTGGACGAGCAACGTATAGCTCCACTGCCCGGCCCCGACTTCGACGCCCGAGTAGACGAAGAAGATAGCGGCCTGCAAGAGCACGCGCCCGTCGCGTGCCGCCGCCCAGGCCGAGCTCGCCGCCGTGCGCTGCTCGCTCGGGGTACCAGGGGAGGATGCCTGCGTCCGGTTCGCGGCATCCCAGCGATCGCGCGCCAGAACGAAGGCAACGCCGAGCGCAAGCTGACCCGCCGCGATGAGCAGATAACCGGATCGAAAGGTGTGACCGAGGGCCACCACGAGCGTCAGGATGGCCGCGCCTTGCGCTGCGCCCAGGCTGTAGGCAGCATGGAGCCAGCTCATGTGGCGCGGTGCCAGACGTTCCGCGGCGTAGGTGTTGAGCCCGGAGTCGATCGCACCGGACCCGAAACCCACCAGACAGGCGGCAGCGACGAACACGGAAAACGAGGTCGAGAGCGCGTAGCCACTGACGCCTACGACCACGAGCAACGTGCTGACGGCGAGCAGGTTCCCAACGCCGAGCCGTTGCAAGAGGCGACCCGCGAACATGCCCGAAACGAAATAGGTCAAGGCTCCCGCGGCCAGCGGTGTCCCGAGCGCAGCTTGCGGCAGCTCGAAGGCGGCGCGCACGGCCGGCCAGGCCATGCCCAGTACGGCGTCGGGCAGGCCCAAGCTGACGAAGGCGACGTACGAAAGCACGAGCAACAGCAGCGGAACGCGGGACGAAGCCGGCTTGTGTTCAGACACGCAGAGGTCCGCGTCGGCCACGGCGGATCAGCATCAGCATCAGCATCGCTGCCATCAACACAGGAGGTGAGCTCGGCAAATGCGCGAGTCCCTCCGGGCGGAGCGCACAGCTCGAAGCGAGGGCGGTCGGCTCGCGCTCGCAGAGACCGCTCTGCGTGCTGCACATGTACGCCAGCGGGCAGGGTCCCTGCTCGTTGCATTCACGCGTGCAGAACCCTTGCGAGCAGTGACCGGAATCGCACTCCGCACCGCTCCCGCAGGCTGCACCGACTGCTGCATGAAAGCGTGGCTCACTCGCGTAGCCGAGCGCCCAGTTCGGCGCCTCCAGGCCGGCGTCCTGCGCGACCGCGAGCGTGCTTACCTTCAGCCAATCAGCCCACGCGAAGGCGGAGCCGTAAATCGGGCTCGTGCAGCTGGCGCCACCGCGAGAAACGACGCCCAAGACGCGCCCTTGCTCGTCGAGCGCCGGACCCCCAGAGTCCCCCTCGCAAACGCCGCCGGAGCCCAACCACTCGCTCGCACGCACTTCGGAGTCGGTGCACGCCGAGCCCACACAGACGACGCTGAGACCGTCCCGTCGCCGACGGATACCTGCACCGGGCTCGGCCTCGGGTGCATCGCCGAACCCCACCGCGTCGTAGGGCTCGCCACGGCGCACATCGATGTCCACCCGCGGAACCAGGGTCGGCAGCGCTAGCGGTCGCGCCAGGCGCAGCAGCGCGAGGTCCCGCCCGCAGAAGCCCGCGTCTTCGGCAGGCGGCAACGAGATGGATTGCACTGCCAGGTAGTCGCTCGTCACCTCGGTGACTTCCGGTTGGGCCACCACGAAGATGGCCCCTGCACTGTCCGGCTCCTCGAACAGCGTCTGCTCGCAGCGAACTTGTGCGTCGGGCTCGTTGGTGGCCGCGACGCAATGGCGCGCCGTGAGCACCAGGTTCGGTAGCAGCAAGGAACCCGAGCACTGACCGCCGGCGAAGTTCACGACGGCAACGATGGATTCTGCATCTTCGGCGGAGCGGCCCCCAGTGATGGCGTCCCGGGCTACGTCGCCAGGCTCCGCAACGCCGCAAGCCGAAAGCAGCCACGCGACGAGCGCCGTGAGCGTGGTGCGCGCGCTCATTCCTCGAACGCTGCTACTCGCAGGCGGTAACGCCCCGCGCGCGTGCCGTGGCTGCCATCGGGGTTCGCGTAATAGTCGACGATGGCAAGCTTGTAGAGCGAGCCGTCGCCGCCGCGCACGACGTAGGTGCCCATCACCGGCAGCAGCACATGCGTCGCTTCGTCGTACTGGCTCCAGCCCGAAAACGTAGTGACGATGTCGCCGACCGCGTCCGTTCCCAGTGTGCAGTCGTCGTCGAACCAGTCTTCCTCCGCCAGGGTCGTCTGCTCCGCGACAGTGCCCGCCAGCATTTCGAAGCTCTGCGTAACGAACGCCGCTCCGCCACGACCAGGCCCGCTGTCGCCGGAGTTGGTGCGGATGCTCGAGCGTTCGAAGGCCAGGTCCCAGGCGCTGGATTGCATGGCTTCTTCGTCGCTGAGGTCGACGCGTGGGCCCGACGCCAGGCTCAAATAAAGCCAGGGATGTGCGTCCTTGCCCCCGAGCCCACCGGTGGAGGCGTCCAGGTACAAATGCGCTTGGGGCCCGGTCCGTTGCAAGGTCGAGACCACGCCCGGCGACACTGCGTCGACCGGCACCAACGCTTGCCGCAGCGCCGCCTGGCAACGAGGCGCGTCGGTGCCGGCTCCTGCGCCGCCGCCCATGCCACCTGGCGAGCCCTCCAGTGCGTCCGAGCTGCAGGAGGCGGCTGCGAGACTGAGGCATACCAAGGGGACCAACGAGGTAAATGGGAGGTGTTTCATGGGTCCTCGGGTGTGGGTGCGGTGCGGCTGGCCAGCGCGCGAGCAGAGCGGCGTCGGCCGACAGCTCGCAACGCGAGCAGCAGCGAGAGAGCGCTGATCCAGGCGCTGGCGCCCCGTGAGGAACTCGCCCGGTGGCCGTGGCGCGAGCTGTTACAGGAAGCGTTCGCAGCCGTCTTCGCGCTGTCGACCGCGGAGGCTTTCACGACGAATGCTGCGTCAGTCTTCGCAGCGCTTTGACCCGAGACGACGAGGATGCCGCTCTCGGTCGTTGTCGTTGGCAAAGCCTGCGCACGGTCGACGCGAACCTTGGAAGCTTCGCTCGGCAAGAAGAGCGCCTGGACGCGGCTCGCTTCGGCCTCCAGCTCGAGCACGCGCGCCGGGCCAGCCATCACTTCGTAGTAGAAAACGCCAAAGCCAGCCAGCACGCCGGTAACGCTCGTGCCGGGTGACGCACTGAACGGCTCGACCTCGACGAGCGGGTAGGCCGCCGCAGCCGCATAGCCAGAGCCTTGCGCGGCACGCGACCCGGTTGCTGCGTTGTAGGCTGCAAACAGCAGAAACTCGTCAGCCAAGCTGGAGCCGTCCTGAGCCAAGACCTGCTCGGCGGCGGCGAGCGCCGACTGCGGCTCGGCTCGCTCGGCCTCGAAGATGCGCCGCACGAGCGCGTCGCCGTGGCGCTCACTGAGAAATTGCGGCCAGATAGCGGTTGCGTAGAGGTAGCTTGCAACCACACCCGCAGGGGGAACATCGATGGAGCGCCAAGTCTGCCGGAAGAAGCTTGGCAGATGCCGTTCCAGATCGGTGAGCTCGGGATACACGCGCTTTGCTGCCCACTGAGCGGTGCCTTCGAGCCACCAGCGATCGGTGCCGGCGGCGTATCCATTCTGCACCAGATGAAAGAGCTCGTGCGGCACCACCGTGCGCAGGCCTTCGGCGACGCTGGCGTAGCCGCCCTGCCGGAAGTCATTATCGACCAGCACGAACCCAGAACAACGACGGACGCCGCCCAGGAGCTCGCAGTCGTCGGCGACGGCCTTGCCATCCGCCGTGCTCGCCAGATCGACGAGGTAGACGTCGGTGCGACCATCTCCGCCATTGGAAGGGCAGCTCGAGGCGGCGTCGGACGGCGGCTCGTCGAACCCGAGCTCCATGTACCTGGCGAGCGCTTCTTCCGCGGCAGTGGCAGCCACGCGTACGACGTCCGGAGTGTCCCCGTCGACCGCGCGCAGCGAGGGCGCGTGCGATCCGCTCGTGGCGTAGAAGACACGCGCGCGGCCCTCCGGCCATGCAAACGAAAGCACTTCGGCGTCGCCGTAGCTGATGCCGTCGGCACCCAGAGCGTCCGTGGGCCGCAGCGTCTCGCACGACGCTCCCAGCGCGGGCGCTGCGTGGCCGAGAACCGCGAGCCACAGCCCGAGGCTCGCGGCAGCAGCGCTCTGCCCCCGAGCAAGACGCAAGCGAGTGCGGTCCATGGCGTGACCTACCGCACCGACTTGATGCGCAGGGACGCTCGTCCCGACGCAGTCCGCGACGCAGGCACGAATGCCTCGAAGACAACCAGGTACTTTGACGTGCCGTCCGCGCCAACCACGAGCCACACGTGGTCCAACGGCGCGGGGGGCTCGGACGTGGAGCTCAGCCAGCGTCCGCTGAATGCGCTCACGATCCCGTCACCCTGCCAGGGCAACGCTGGATCCGTCGCAGCCGCGTAGTCGATGGCCTGGAAGCGCCCCAGGGTCGAGCTCGCGTTCAATGCCTCGAGCTCGGCGGGCGTTTCGTTCGCCGTCAGCTCGCGCTGAAAGTCCACGGCCTCCACGCCACGTTGGCCACCGAGGCCGCCGTTGACCCGTATGGCGTCGCGCCGAAAACACAGCTGCCACCCCAGGTCCGCGCCGGTCTGGGTGGGTGTCAGAAAGCGCCGCTCCCCGCTTGCGAGATCCACACATTCCGACGGCGCGTCCGCATCCGTGCTCGCCACGCTAGCGTCGATTTCATTCATCGTGAGGCTGCGCGAGCTGGAGCTTGCAGCACCGAGCTCCGCGTAACGCAGGTTGTAGAACCCACTGACGAGCTGCCCGTCGCGTTCGGCGTAGTACGCAGTGATCTGCAGCTTCCAGAGCCGCCCCGCATCACGCAAGCCATAAGTGTGGAAGCGGCTGAGCACCACGTGATTCTCCCCGTCGTAGGCGTACCAGTCGACGAAGGCGCCGCCCGGCTCGTCGCGCGTCAGGAACGGCACGTTCGGTGCTGTATCCGAGAGCAGGGTGGGCGGGGAGAGCGGGCCAAAAGCGGCACCACGCCCGCTACCCGACGCGCCGCCGTTGGTAAAGACGTCCGAGCCCTGCAAAGCGAGGTCCCATGAGGAGGCGTCCACGCTGGTCGCTGCCTCGGTAACGACGCGCGGCTCTCCCAGAGCAACGAACGAGCGTTGGTCGTGCCGGAGTGGCACCTGCATCAGCACGGAAGCAGGAGCTGGGGCTTCCGTGTCGTCCGGGCGCGTTGCCTCGAGCGGCTCCGAGGCGCAGGCGCTGCAGCAAAGGAGGGCTACTACCGAGGCTCGCATCGTCACCGCCAACGCTCGTCACTCTACCAGAGGACCCGGGTCGTCGTCAGCGATAGTGCACGCCCGCTCACGTGGGGGGAGGTCGGCGGGAGCGGGGACGTTGACGCACCTGCCAGTTTCAGCCTTTTGGCGCGCCCCGAAGCAGCAATGCTTCGACTTTGTGTTTCAGAGCGGGGCTCAGCCCTGGCCGATCGAGCAGTCGTCTGAGGGGCAGCTCGAGCTCCGCAGCCGAGATCGTGGCCTGCCCGAGCCGCTCGATTGCCAGCTCGAGCAGCGGCGGCTGACGTATCCGCGGTAGACCTTGCAGCAGCCGTCGCGGCTCGAGGGTACCGGGACTTCCGCCCAGGAGCAGAGCCGCGCCGCGCGTGGTGCGCACGGCGACTTGCTCGAGCAGGGGCTGCCAGATGGCCTCGTTACCGTAGGCGACGTTGTGCTGCTCTCCGGGGTCGGCGTGGGTATCGTAAAGCTCGATGCGACCGTCCACGCTGTTCTGGATGAAGCGCCAGCGGCCGGTGTAGAGCGCACGCCGCTGGACGCCTGCGTAGCGATCGTAATTTTCCGAGTAGGCGGCCAGGTATTCGCGCGCACGCTGCCCACGTAGGGTCGCCAGCAGGCTCTGACCGTCGAAGCCTGCGCAAGGTTCTTCGAACCCCACGAGCTCACAGATGGTGGGCACCACGTCGACCAGCTCGACCGGGCTGTCGATGCGTGCGGGCTTCTCGTCGGGAACGCTGATGATCAAAGGAACGTGCGTGAGCACCCGGTATGGAGGCCCGCCATGGTGGACGCTGCCGTGCTCACCGAACTCCTCGCCGTGGTCGGAGGTCAGGACGACGATGGTGTTCTTCTGCAGCTCACCGTCGCGGACGAAGGCTAGCAGCCGGCCAATCTGCACGTCCGTGTAAGCGATCTCGCTGTCGTAGCGATCGATCGCCGTGTCGCCGAAATCATGGCCTTCGTGATGTTTGTACGGCGCATGCGGCCATTGCAAATGCACCCAAAGAAAGAAGGGCCGGCGCGCCGCCCTCAGAAATCGCAGAGCGCGCGGCACCGGATTGGTCTGACGGGTCACGTCGAAACGACGGAAGCCGCGGTCCAGGCCGATGGTTTTCACCAGGCCCAGCATGGAAGCCGCGCGTGTTTCATAGCCGCGGGCCTGCAGCATTTCCGTCAACAACGGAGCATCGGGCGCTAGATAAAAGACGTAATCCTTCGCGCCGCGGGTGCGTGGGTGTGTGTAGTCGCGAGGTAAATTGGACGGGTAGAGCCCTGTAAAGAGCGAGGTCGTCGACTCCCATGTCTTCGTATCTTGCGAGCTCGCGCGGGCGAAGAGCCAGGCTCCTGCGGCCCACTCCGCGACGTTCGGCGACGTGTTGCGCGCGTAACCATAGGCGCTGAGATGATCCGCTCGCAAAGAGTCGACGGTGATCAGTATCAGGTTCAAGGGCGCAGGCTCGCGCGGGGCTGGCGGCAGCTTCAACTGCGGCGGCCAGCTGGCATCGTTTCCGGTGCAGTCCTCGTCGACGCCGTTTTGCGGGATGTCGAGGCGGTCCGGGCCACGCTCTGCATCGAAGGCGGTGCAGTCGCTGCCGCCAAACAGCGCCGAGGCGCCGTCTCGGTCGAAGTCGGTGAGCCAGCGCGCCAGGCTCAGCGCCTTGGAAAACACCAGGGTCCCGCTCTGGTCGAAGATGTTCGGCCGAGCCAGCTCGGTGCCCACCACCGCTCCCGTTGACGCCACGGCCGCGGCGAGCAGCAGGGCGCGCGGGCGCGTGCGCGCGTCGACGAAGTGCCCGAGGCCCAGGGCTTGGCCAGCGATCAGTGAGCTCGCCGCGACACAGAGGACCAGGGCGCCCACCAACCCGACGTGCAACTCGGCGTAAAGGCCCGGATAGATGCTGGCGTCTGCCCAATAAAGCACCCCGGCGGTCGCCAGCAATGCAGCGCACATTGCCCATTGGACTGCTGCCGGCAATGGCCGCTGGCGAGAGCGCGCGCTCCAGCACACCGCTGCGTAGGTGACGAGCAGCGAGCTGCCGAAGAGCGCGCCGTAGAGAGCAACGACACAGGCGCGTTGCAGCGGCGTGAGCAGCGCCCAGTGACTGCGGGTCCAATGCGAAGGGACCCATGCCAGGAACGCGATCAGCGGAACGCTGCAAGTGAGCACAAAGACGCCGCGTGCAACGCTGGGCCGCTGGATGCCCGCGGCCACTCGTGCTGCCAGCGCTCGCCACAGGCCAGCACCGGCACCTGTCAACATGCCGGCCAGCGCCAGGAAGGCGACGACGTAGGCAGCGAACGCCGGCCGACTCCCGACGAGGCGATGGGTGTGTGCGCGCACCAGATCCGCAACGGCGATCACGACACCTGTCGCAAGACCCACGCAGGCGCCGGCGGCTAAGCTGTGTCGAGACCGGAGCTCGGCTGGCATGGACGGAAGTCCTGTAGCCCAGTCGCGCGTTCGAGCAAACGCCGCTGAGCAGGTGCCCCGGCAATACCAGGGGCGTGACGCTTGGCGCCCGGAGCAAGGAGTTTGACCTGCTCCGCGCGGGAAGCGACACGCGGGCTGCCCCCATCGTGCAGTGCTCGCCCCTGCGGGCCTGCGCGCTTCCTGCCTCCCCCAAACGTCGTGCTCGGGCCGCAGCGGCCGCTGCGCGCGCCGTGGAGGGAGGCCTTCGCGGTCCGGCTGAGCCCGGTGACCATCAACGGCGGTTTCGAGCCCCGCGGCCTCGGCTTGGCACCCCTGGCGGTCGCGCCGGATTTTCAGCGACGAGGTTTTGCAAGCCGCCTGGTGGAAGCTGGTTTGCGTCGCGCGCGCAGGCTCGGCTACGCCTACGTCACGGTCCTGGGCCGCCCCGAATACTATTCGCGTTTCGGCTTCGTCGTTGCCTCGCAACACGGGCTTTCGTATCGAGGCGCTTCGGAGCCATCGTTCATGGCACTCGAGCTCGTACCGGGCGCGCTCCGCGACGCGCGGGGAGCTGTTGAGTACCACTCGGCGTTCTCTGCAGACTTCAGTCTGCGCAGTGGCTCTCAGGCACTGCTCTGACGACGCTCCCCCTGGCGCGCGCAGCTTCCGGAGGAAGCGAGCACGGCTTTGGGGGAGGTCGGCGGCGCGCAGCCCCCTCGGGGGCGAGCACCGACGGGTGGGGGCAGGGCGTGCTCGCGCGAGGGCCGGTTGCCTGGGTAGCACCCCGCTCACTACCTGCGTGCGAGTCGTACACCACGGCGCACCGCCACTGGGTGGCTGCTCCAATCGGGCCTCGCTCACGAGCTCGAGCTTGCACCACTTCGCCAGCTAGTCGCCCGCGACACGCCGCGCACCACCTCGCGCGGGAAGCGGCCGACGCTTCCGGCAAGTGGCACGCGAACTGCAAACCGAGCGACCAAGGAAGACCACACAACAATGATTCGATCCCTGACGACGTGCGCTCTGGCTGCTTTCAGTTTCCTAACACTCAACGCCGGTTGCGCCGTCGAGATGCCCGACGAGGAAGAAGTAGTGGAGCTCGAAGGCGCGCTCTGCTCCAATCCCAGTCCGGTTGACAGCGCCATGGCAGCGATCGCCGTGGCCGCCGCACGTGAAATGGGCAGACTGGTTGCCGCTCGTGACTTCCGCTGGAACAGCTCCACGGGCAGGCTGGAGATAACCGCTTACGGTTACAACCGCTGCAATTACATCAAAGCGGGCAGCACCTGTCCCAATACTCAGGCCGCGCTCGCCTTGCAGAACGCCCCGAGCTGGACCGTGCAGTTTCCGAGCGGTCATCTCGATTCGGCACAGCTGAGGAACGCGCTGAAGGCCAACTACGCCGAGCAGGCCGCGTGTGAGAGCAACGGCTCCTGTCCCATCATGAGCTGGGACCTCAAGTATCACAGCACCAAGAGCACCAGCTGCTATGTCGAGTACTTGTTCAACGCCTACCATCAGTACAAGACACTGAAGATTTACAACTCGGATCTGTACAAGTACGGCAACAACATGCGGTTCCTGGGTTACCCCGAGAACAAGATGTTGAACTTTTACGTGGCGGGTGACCTCATCTCGATTGATCCGACCGCTGGTCTCAACGAAGGCGGAACCACCACCACTGGCTCGTGCACCGTCGCCTGCACCAAGTACAGCCCCTCGTCCCTCGTCGGCCAGTGCTGCTCCTGCAACGGCTCCACCAAACGCTATCAGCAATCCTCGTTCAGCAAGAATTACTACCTGTGTAGGTGAGTGAAGCGGTGCGAGCCGCTCACTGCGTCTCGCGGCCGCGTTTTCAGGGAAGCGCGTCGCCCCCATGCTGCGCGCTCCGCACCCGACCTCCGTGAGACGCCGCTGTCTCGGTCGTCCCATCTAGGAACGTCTCCGTGCAGTCCGCGCGCGCACGCGTCCGAAGGCGACCGGCGTTGGCGCAGCGCAGCGCAGCTCGGCTCATGGCGACGGCACTGCCGCCAATAGGTGGCGACACGTAGGGCAGACTACTACTTGTTGCGCAAGCTGCGGACGCCGGTTCCCAGTGCAAGCTCGCGCAGCAGCGGCGCTGTTTTGCGGCGCATCTCCTCTCGCCGGCGTGTTGTCGGAAAAAGCTTTTGGAGCTGCGTCGCGTCAGGTGGCAACATGCCAGCTCACGTGAAGAACAAACGCGGGTGGCTGTTCGCGCTGGGGGCCGTTGTCGTTGTCGCTTGCTCGGGCGCGACAGAGCACGATACGAGCCCCGCGCAAGCGGGCGCTGGAGCCGTCAGCGGCGCAGCCGACATTGGCGGAGGCAGCCCTGCCTCCGGAGCGGCGGGCGCGGGCGCTGCGTCGGTGGAGACGGGCGGATCGGGCGGCGTGAGGGAAGCGGAAGGGGTAGCCGGCGACAGCGCGGGCGGCACAACCGACACCAGTGCGGGCGCAAGCTCCGGGGGCACCAGCGACGACGGCGCAGCGGGTGAGTCCGAGAGCGGCAGTGGGGGTCTCGGCGTGAGCGGCGGCGCCAGCGGAGCCGCCGGTAGCGGTGCCAGCGCGGGGACGACCAGCGTCTGCGTTGCGGCGGAGGTGCGCTGTGCTGGCCGTTGCATCGACCCGCAGACCGATCGGCGAAATTGTGGCGGATGCGGACGCTCGTGTGGTGCGACGTACGCCTGCCTCGACGGCGCGTGCGCTTGTCCGAGCGAGCAGGTGGAATGTATTGGCGGCTGCGTCGATACCATGACCGACACCATGCATTGCGGCGCTTGCAATCGGGAGTGCGGCTCCAGCCAGGTGTGCGCCGCAGGTCGCTGCGCGTGCCGGGCCGGCGAACGTCTCTGCGGGTCCGTCTGCATCGATGTGACGCAGGATCGAAACAACTGTGGTGCGTGTGGCACTCAGTGCTCGATCAGCCAGGCGTGCTCGGCAGGCAAGTGTTTGGCGAGCTCGGGCGGCGAGCTTGGAGCGGATGGCTGCGTCGGCCTTGCCGGCGGTGTCACCCTGAGCAGCATTTCGGCGTATCAGAGTGTCGAGATCCCCATCATGCGAGCGGGAGCGGAGGTTGCGGTTGCGGCACGCAACACGGACATCGTGAACGGCAAAGACGTGATTGCTCGCCTGTTCGTGACCACAACCGGCTCGAGTGGGCGAGTGCTGTCGGGTCGCGTGCTCGTGCAGAACGGACGCGCAGCGGACATTTACTTCGAGAGGAAGTCGATCTGGCCGAGCTCCTCGCCTTCCCGGTTGGACTCGACTTTCCAGGTGAGGATCCCCGCGGCGAAGGTTGCAACCGCGACCCGCTATATTGCCGAAGTCGTCGCCTGCGACGGCGTCGCCGCCCCCGCGGCCAACGCGCGCTTCTCTGGTAGCGCCGGCGCCGGTGCAGCGCTCGGTGGGCGCGCCGTCGCGCCGTTGAAGGTGAAGATCATCCCGCTGCGAGCCAATGGCCTGCTACCCGATACGAGCGCCAATGCGCTTGCGGTCTACCGTTCTGCGGCGCTCGCCATGTATCCGGTCTCGAGCGTGCAGCTGAGCGTTGGAGCGGTGCTGAACGTAACGGACGCCAGGGACTGGACCGGGATGCTCGATCAGGTGCGTGCGCGCCGCGAGGCCGAGGCACCTGCGCACGACGTCTACTACTACGGCATGTTGAAGCCGACGGCCACCATTGCCGAATATTGTGGTGTGGATCCGAGCTGCACGACGGGCCTTGGATACCTGGTCGCCGACGGCGCGGCGGCGAGCCAAGCTGCGACGCGCGCTGCCGTCGGGCTCGCGTTCGGCGACCCGAGCTCGGCCGACACGATGCTGCACGAGCTAGCGCACAACCACGGTCGCAAGCACGCGCCGTGCGGCGTCACGGAGACGAGCGGCATCGACGCAAGCTTCCCCTACTCGGGGGGCAACATCGGTGTCTATGGTTGGGACGACCGTCGCGAGGCTCTGATCGATCGGTATGCCAAGGACATCATGAGCTACTGCAGCTCGCAGTGGATCAGTGACTACACGTATGACGGCATTCTGACGCGCGCAGCAGGGGTGAATGCTGCGGCCAGTGTGCTGGCGCTCGAAGGCTCGGTCGCCCGCTGGCGCGTGCTGCTGTCCGACGATAGAGGTGCGCGTTGGGGCATCCCCTTCAGCCGACCCGCGCTGCCGCACGGTGACGCCGAGCCCGCGCTGGTGCTGGACGCGTTCGGGCGCCCGCTCCAAACGGTGGAGGTCTACAGGAACGCCATGCCCGATCTGGACGGCGCGTCATTTCTGGTTCCCGAGCCACGGTCCGGCTGGGCAAGCATCCAGGTTTCGGGGGCGCGCCCCCTGGCGTTCGCGCCGTGAACGTGTGCAGACGAATCGCGCCACGGGCGCAGAGGAGCTTAGGTGATGATGAGGTTAGGTAGGGTATCGAAGCTGAGTTGGACGGTGCTCGTGGCGGTCCTGTGCAACTGCTCGGGTGACGACGAGTCGACGCCGTCGGCGTGCGCTGGCAAGGGCGGGGACGAGGACGGCGACGAAGTCTGTCAAGCCGTGGACAACTGTCCCGACGACAGCAACCCAAGTCAGCGCGACGCCGACGATGACGGCGCTGGCGATGCGTGTGACGCGACGCCGGCGCAGTGCGACGCTCACGGCGGCGACGTCGACGAGGACACCGTCTGTGGCGCCTTCGACAACTGCCCTGACGTCATCAATCGCAACCAACTGGACCGCGACTTCGACGGGCTCGGCGACGCGTGCGACCCGCGCCTGGACGGGGGCGGCTCCGCCGGCGAGGGCTCCAGTGGACAGGCTGGCGCCAGCGGTACCGACCCGGAGGGCCTCGTTAGCTGCCGCGGAGTCGGCGGCGACGAAGACGCCGATGACTGGTGCGGTCTGAACGATAACTGCATCAGCGTGTACAACCCCGACCAGGCCGACGAGGACGGCGACGACATTGGTGATGCGTGCGACGAAGAGAAGTGCGACGGCCTCGACAACGACGGCGACGGGGAGGTCGACGAGGATTTTCCGGATCGCGATTCCGACGGCGTGGCGGACTGCCGGGACAAATGCGCCAACGCCGAGGACACGGACGACGACGGTGACCTCGTGGTGGACTGCCTGGACAAATGCCCCGATGACATCGTCAACGATCCCGACAACGACGGAATCTGCGCAGCGCGCGACAACTGCCCCGCGGTTTCCAACTCCACCCAGATCGACGCCGACCGGGACGGGGTGGGCGACTCTTGCGAGCTCGAAATCTGTGACGGTCTGGATAACGACGGCGACAACGTGGTCGACGAGAGCACGGGGGCGGGCGACGAGGACGGCGACGGCGTGTGCGACGCCATCGACGCGTGTTCGACCGACCCCCTGAACGACATCGACGGCGATGGGCTCTGTGTGGAAGACGACAACTGCGCAGGTGTGGCCAATCCGCGGCAGGCAGACAGCGACAAGGACGGCTGGGGCGACGCCTGCGACCTGGACTCCGCCACCAGCTGCGGGCCCAGCGCGGCGCTCGGCTCCACGCCGATTCCCGCTAATCTGAGCCTCGAGTATCTGGTCGTCGACGACGAGCGCTCGCTGATCCTCGGAACCGTTCGGAGCGCCTCCCCGGTGATGCCGAATCGGCTCGTAGCTATCGACCCCAGCACGCAGACCATTCGCTGGAGCCTCAACGTCGGCAGCGATCCCGGCCGCTTCGCCATCGCGAGTGACGGCTCACGCGCCTACGTGTCCCTGGAAGGCGCTGCCGGCGTTCGAGTCGTCGATCTGGTGGGACGGAGAGCATGTTTCCAGTTCACGGTCGCCTCGCGACGGTTGCGAGAAACGGCCGTGATCAACGATCTCGCCGTGTTGCCCGGTCTGCCCGAGTCGGTCATCGTGTCGGCGCGCAGCGGGGGCTACGACGGCGTGATTCAAGTGCTCGACAATGGAACACCCCGACCCGTAGAGGTGGTGAACGGCTCCAGCTCGTCCATCGCGTACATCGAGACCATCGACGAGTCGCGACTCTGGACGCTGTCCAGCTACCCATATGCGCCCATGGAGCTCCGCGTGGACGACGACGGCATTCGTCACACTGGTCAGCGCCCTGTCCTGAACATCCGGGTTTCGAGCGCGGAGATGGTTTACGCGAACGACGTGCTCTACTTCACCAACGGACAAGCCATCGACCCATTCGTCCCCAAGCTCGTCGGAACGTTCCCGATGACGGGTCCGCTGGCGGTGGACGCGGCGCGCCACGAGGCGTTCTTCTATGGCCCGGCGGCGACGGGCTACACGTACGAGGTCCGCGTTTTCGATACGCGCGACTTCACGCTGCTGCGGTCGCTACCGGTGCCCAGCCCGAACCCGAGCCCCATCTACTACACCATCACTGCGATCCGCCGCTGGGGCGCGACCGGTCTCGTCATCAGCTCAACGTCCGGCCTCAAGTTCATGACCATCGGAAACTGAGCAGCGGCGAGATCGCGCTGGCTACACGGACGAGGGCCAGGTGCGCCTGGCGTGAGCATCGCCTCCTTGGCGCTAGCTTTTGGCGCACAGCGGCGATATCCGCGCGCCCCCGGATCCGCTACCCTCCGGCCGCCAATGCTGAGCCCCGGCGACGTCTTCGATCGTTATACAGTCGAGGCCGTCATTGGCCAGGGCGGCATGGGCTGCGTGTACCGCGCCTACGACCCGCGCCTTGGCCGTCGCGTCGCGCTCAAGGTGATCTCCGAGGCCTCAGCGTCCGGCGCCGCCAACGAACGCCTCCTGCGCGAGGCGCGCGCGGCCGCAGCCCTCGACCACCCCAACTCCGTCGCCATCTTCGACGTAGGGGAGCGAGACGGCGTGCCCTACATCGGCATGGAGCTCGTCGACGGACGCACCCTGCGACAGACGATCGACGATGCCAGCGTTGCCGTCGTGACACGCGTCGCCCAGCTCGCCGGCATCGCGCGCGCGCTGGCGGCGGCCCCCGCGCGGGGGCGG
>DASQDA010000900.1:0-5544 GCA_035634435.1 Polyangiaceae bacterium | reverse complement strand
GCCACAGGTACAACAGCGCCGGGCGCCCTATCTCTGTCGAGCCGCGACACAGCGCGCCGGCGCGGCCGAAGGGCGGGCCGGCATGTGGCGCGCGGCGCAACGTGATGGGAGACTTCACCACAATGTCGGTGCGTCTTTACTGCTCGTTTGCCTGGCTCGTCGCGGGGCTGGGGGGTTGCGGTCCAGCAACGAGCATGGGCCAGCTGCAGCCTTCATCCGCAAAGCTGGGCGCCGTGCCAGCGGCAGCAGCCGCTCCGGCGAGCGGAGCCCCGGCCCCCATCATTCGCGAACGCCCCGAGTGGCGCACCTACTTCGAGAGCGAACGCGCCAGCGGTACGGTAGCGCTCTTCGACAGCACGGATGGTTCTCTGAGCTGCAGTGACGTGCAGAAGTGCAAGCTGGCGGTGATTCCCGCCTCCACCTTCAAGATCGTCAACACGCTCATCGCGCTGGAGACGGGCGTCGTGGAGGACTCGGAAACGGCGTTACCCTGGGACGGCACGCAACACCCGATTGCGGAGTGGAACCAGGACAACACCGTCCGCAGCGCGGTACGTGTGTCCTGCGTGCCGTGCTTCCAGCACATAGCGCGCCAGATCGGTGAAGCACGCATGCGCGACTGGGTGCAGCGTTTGAACTACGGCAACGCCGACACCGATGGCGGCATCGATCGCTTCTGGCTCAGCGGCGAGCTGCGCATCTCCGCCATCGAGCAGATCGACTTCTTGAGACGGCTGGAGCGCGGTACGCTGCCGGTGCAAGCGCGGAGCTTGGAGATCGTGAGAGACGTGTTGACCCTCGACGTGGGTCGCGATCACGTCCTATGCGGCAAGACCGGTCTTTCCCGGCCCCCGGACGTGGCGGCGGAGCTAGGCTGGTTCGTGGGCTGGGTCGAGCTGGGTGAGCGGCGAGCGTTCTTCGCTACCCTGGTAGATGGGCATGCTCCGGAAGTGGATCTGATCCCGCTCCGTCGACGCTTGACCGAGCGGCTACTGCGCGATCAACGGCTGCTGCCCGACTGAAGGCGCGCTGGCGGCGTACTCCCTGCTTGTGTCTGAAACGATCACGAAGCGTCCCGGAAACACGCCGGGCCGCTCCTGTACGCCATGAGTACGATTCACTTGATCGGGGGTGAGAAGGGCGGGGTCGGTAAGTCCGTGGTTGCTCGGCTGCTGTGCCAGTACTTCATCGATCACGAGATGGCCTTCACGGCGCTGGACGCCGACGGCTCGCACGGCGCATTGTTGCGGCACTACTCTGCGTACGCTCACCCCGTCGATCTCGCGCGCTTCGAGAGCGCCGACGAGATCATGAAGCTTGCACTGGACACGGATTGCCGGGTTCTGGTGGACCTGCCCGCGCAAAGCGAGCGCGCGCTCGCCGCGTGGATGGCCGAATCGGGGATCCTGGAGCTCGCAACGGAGACCGGCGTGCGCGTGGTGTTCTGGCACGTCATGGACGGTGGCAAGGACTCACTCAACACGCTCGAGCGTCTGCTCGAGCGGCACCGCGCCGCCGCGCACTACTGCATCGTGAAGAACCTGGGACGCAGCAAAGACTTCACGCTCTTCGATCACTCTCCGTCGCGCGCAAGGGCTGAGTCGCTGAACGCCAAGATCCTGGAGCTGCCGGAGCTGAACGAAGTCGCCATGCAGAAGGTGGACCGGCTCGACGCAAGCTTCTGGGCTGCGGTGCACAACGAAGCTGCGGGAGACGCCGGCCTTACCCGCATGGACCGCCAGCGCGTCAAGGTTTGGTTGCAGGCCTGCTCGGACCGCCTCGCGCGCGTCGCCGATACGCTCTGATCGGCGTTTCGGCTGCAGACGGGAAGGGCGCTTGGTTGGCGTCAGACCTTCGTTGTACGCTCTGACGATGAGCCAGTGTGCGATATGGGCGCGTCTGCAACGAGCTCTGCTGTGTACGGCCATTTCGGCTACAGGGTGCGCTGCGGTCAAGCCGCCCCCCTCGCAGCAAAGCCCCCTTGTTGGTAAACCCATGCCGCCCTTCGAGGCGCGAACGTTGAGTGGCAACGAGCTGTACAGCGGTGCCTACGAAGGACGGAACTTGGTCGTGAGCTTCGTGGACGCTCAATGTAAGCCCTGCGACGACAGCTTGATCGCGGCGCAGCGCATGTATGCCGACAACCATGAAGTCGTGGTGGTCGCGGTGGTCAGCGAGGAGAAGGCGGGTGGCGCCGCCAATCTGAGCCGCTCGCTCGGGCTGAAGTTTCCCGTCATCGTGGACAAGCACGGCAGCATCGCGAAGCGCTTCGAGGTTCGCGCGGTTCCGCGCACGTTCGTCGTGAGCAAGAGCGGCAGAGTTGCGTGGGTTGGCGGCCCCAGCATGACCGCCGCGAGCTTGACGGCTGCCGTGCGCGCCAACTGAAGCAGGCCTCGCACACGCTGTACGCGTGTCACCACACGGGCGCGAACTGTGGTTCTGCACCACACCGATTTGCGTGCCGCTCTGGCTGCACGCTGTTGGTGGCCGTACCATGCGAGGAGCTCGCGGGGCCGTATGCAGCGGCCACCGTGGACAGCCTTTCACGCTCGGTCCGGTACACCATGACGAAGCGACACCGCGCTTTCCACGAACGCGCCCACGCCTTGCACCGGCTGCCGCTTGCCGCGTTGATGCTGGCGCTCACTGCCTGCGGCGCCGAGCCCGCGGCGCAGCCCCGTGGCGAGCCAGACCCCGGCAGCGTCGCCCAGTGCGTGAGCACGCGACAGCTGTTTGCAGAGCAGGTGTGGCCCAAGGTGATGGCCAAGCGGTGCATCAATTGCCACGCTCCGGGCGGATTGGCTGCCGAGCGCTACGCCGGGCTCAAGCTCTATCCGACCTCGTATCCAGGCTTCCTCGAGCAAAATCTGGTTTCGCTCCGCGAGCTGGCGAAGACGGAATACGAGGGCCAGAGTCTGTTGCTGCGCAAGCCAATGGGTCAACTGGACCATGGCGGCGGCGTGCAGTTCGCGGCTGACAGCGATGACTACCGCTTGATGGCGGAACTGGTCTCGCGGTTGCAGGGCGAAAACAGCTGTGAGGTCGCGGTGGCGACGCCGCCCGTTCAAGGTGTGGAGGCGGCCCCCGCGTTGCAGCTTTTTCGCAAGGCGAGCCTGCTCCTGGCGGGTCGACTGCCGCGAGCCGAAGAGAGCCTGCAGCTGAGCACCACGGGTGAAGCAGCGCTGCCAGGCATGCTCGACGCTTTGATGCGCGAGCCTGGATTTCACGAGTGGCTGCTGGTGACCTTCAACGACGAGCTACTGACGGACCGCTACCTGGGAGACTCCACCAACACCTTGCGGCGGGAGGACTTCCCCAACGTGGCGGTGTATCTGGCGGATGCGGTGCCCGACGCCGACAAGCGCAAGTATCGGCGTTCGGTGGCGCGGGAGCCGCTCGAGCTGATCGCCTACGTCGTTGAAAACGAGCGGCCGTTCACCGAGATTCTCACCGCGGACTACGCGCTGCTCAATCCATACTCGGCGCAGATCTACAACGATACGTCGCTTCAGTTCGACGACCCGACGGACGAGGCCGACTACAAGCCGGGCAAGATTCATGCGGTGCGCGACGGCGTGAGGCTCGCCTACCCGCATGCGGGGATCCTGTCGTCGCCCATGTTTCTGAACCGCTTTCCGACCTCGCCGACGAACCGCAATCGGCACCGAGCCAAGGTCATTCTCGAGAAGTTTCTCGCCACGGACATCCTGAAGGTCGCCGATCGTCCTATCGATCCGACGCAGGCAGTGGCCCTGGCCAATCCTACGCGAGAAGATCCCGCCTGTTCCGTCTGTCACTCCATGCTCGATCCGTTGGCGGGCGCGTTCATGAAGTTCAGTGACACGGACGCTGAACAGCTGGTGCCGAGCCGCGAGTGGTACAAAGAGATGTTTCTGCCGGGCTTCGGCCAGGAGGTCATGCAGGTGGCGGAGTACCCGCGCTCGTTGCCCTGGGTCGCCCAGCGTATCGCCGCGGACCCGCGCTTCCCGCTCGCCGTCGTCAACAACGCCTATCGAGCCCTCACCAACCAGGAGCCGCTCGCCTATCCCGCCGATGGTGAGGCGGGAGCGCTGGCGGCCTGGCAGGCGCAGGACACCACGTTCCGCGCAATCGCCGGCAAGCTGGTGACCGCCAACTTCAACTACAAGGTGGTGATCCGAGAGCTCTTGCTGAGCCCGTACCTGCGTGCGAGCAACGTGTCCGAGGTGGGCGTGCAGGCGCACCCGGGTGAGCTAGAGGCATACGGCAGCCTGCGGCTGTCGTCCCCCGAGAGCCTCTCCCAAAAGCTTTTCGCCACGCTGGGGTTTCACTGGGTGCGTTACGATCGGCAGCCGGCGCTCACGACAACGTACGATATCCTCTATGGCGGCATCGATTCCGACGCGGTCACCGAGCGGCTCGTAGAGCCGAATGGCGTCATGTCAGCAGTGATGTCGCGAATGGCGATCGAAGCCGCGTGCCAGGCCACCGCCTGGGACTTCCTGAAACCCGCCAACCAGCGCTTGCTCTTTCCCCAGGTCGAGTCAACCGATACGCCAGCTTCGGCCCCGGCGCGCATTCGCGCTAACATCCGGTATTTGCACGCGCACCTGCTGGGTGAGGAGCTCGCCGAAGGCAGCCCCGAGCTCGAGCGCACCTACCGCCTCTTCGACGAGACCTGGCAGCAAGGAACCGCTCTCCTCGCCACTCCGGGAGGAGCCAGCAAGGCTCTGCCGAACGCTTGTCGCGGCCGCTGGAACCGTCTCACGGGGGAGGAGCTTCCAGAGGGACAACGACTGGAAGAGGACAAGGATTACACCCTTCGCTCCTGGATGGCCGTGGTGACCTACCTGCTCTCCGACTTTCGCTTCCTTTACGAGTAAAGCCATGCAGCGAAGACGCTTTCTGAAGCTCATCACCTCGGCGTGTGCCGTGGCGGCCGCTCCGTCCATTGTCACGATGGGTCGCGCCGACGGTCAGACCTACGGCGGGCCTTACTGGGTGTTCGTCAGTGCAGCGGGGGCGTGGGACCCACGCTTCATGTTCGACCCGAGCTTGAACGCTCAGCAGAACCGCCGCTACACCGAGATAGGCAAGCTGGGGAACATCAGCTTTGCTCCCATCGCCATCGATCAGGAGGCGCTCGGCCTGGGAATCGACACCGACTTTTCGCCCTACCTGCTGAGCAACGAGCAGTTCCTGACCCGCTTCGGCTCGCGGCTCACGGTGATCAATGGCATCGACACCTCGACGAACAACCACGAGACGGGCCAGCGAGCGGCGCTCAGCGGCTCGAACCCGGAGGGATACCCCGCCATTGGTGCTCTGGTCGCGGCCACGCATGGCCCGCTGCAACCGGTGAGCTTCATGAGCAGCGGCGGCTACGACACCACGGCAGGGCTGGTTCCGCTGGCGCGCATGACGGAGCCGGACGCCTTGCGCAACCTGGCCGCGCCCAACGTGGTGGATCCGAAGAACCCCATGTCGGAGACCTTTCACACGCCGGCAGTTTGGGCTCGCATTCGCGCTGCGCAGCGTGAGCGGCTGGCGGCGCAGTCCGCCGAT
>DASQDA010000899.1:0-2397 GCA_035634435.1 Polyangiaceae bacterium | reverse complement strand
CCAACCAGACGCTGGAGCGCATCAAACAGTCCGACGTTTCCGAGCGCGCAAGAACAATTGCCTCCCGCTCGGGGTTGGTGTTTGCCTGGGCAGGCGACATCGACGCGCAGGAGGCCACCGCCCTGTCCGATCAGGTTCGGAGCGCGCTGCCGGAGGGCCCCTCGTTCGTGGACAGCACACCGGACCCGACGCCGCTGCCCGGACATCGCTTGGTGTTGGTGGACAAGCCGGAACGAACTCAGACGCAGATCCTGATCGGCGGTCTAGGCACGCATCCGCGCGATGCGGACCACACCGCCCTGCTGGTTGGCAACACCATCTTCGGCGGCACCTTCACCGCACGCTTGACGCAAGAGGTGCGGTCGAAGCGTGGCTGGTCCTACGGAGCCTATTCGAGTCTGCCGATCGACAGGCGTCGTCAGGCCTTCAGCCTGTGGACCTTTCCGAAAGCGGACGATGCTGCAGCCTGCATCCGGCTGGAGCTCGACATGCTGCGTGCGCTGCACGCCGACGGGGTCACGAAGAAGGAGCTGGCCTGGGCCAAGCGCTACCTCGTCCGCTCGCACGCTTTCGCGGTGGACACCGCGTCCAAACGCGTCGGCCTGGCGCTGGATACGTGGTTGCTCGATTTGCCACCGAGTTATTACGAC
The DNA here is from genome assembly GCA_035634435.1 of Polyangiaceae bacterium. Classification (GTDB taxonomy): domain Bacteria; phylum Myxococcota_A; class Polyangia; order Polyangiales; family Polyangiaceae; genus PMG-095. The sequence continues at coordinate 1,747 of DASQDA010000899.1, read as the reverse complement.
GAGTACCTGGCGCGCATCTCGGCCGTCACGCTCGACGAGGTGAACGCTGCGCTGCACCAGCGGCTCTCGCTGGACAATTTGCTCATCGCGGTGGTGGGCACCGCTGCCGATCTTCGGAGCGCCATCGAAGCGAGCATCGGCGACCTGGTGCAGAGCGAAGTCGTTCCCTACGACGCCGACTGAGCACGCGGTCGCGCGTGCTGCTTCACGCTGCGCCCCCTGACGCCGGCGCTTGGAGCCAGCTGGCCAATGCGGCAGTCAGAGCCTCCGCGCGGGCTCGTGCGCGCTGCACCGCAGCTGCAACCGGCTCCGCTGCGGTGACGGGCTCTTCCGTATCCGCGTATAGCTTGAGCTTGGGCTCGGTACCGCTCGGTCGCACCAAGACGCGGCCGAGCGCACCATAGTCGAGCTCGAACAAGGAGGTAGCCCCGAGCCAGGGCGGGCGCCCCTCGGCGCCGCTGCGGTAGTCCGTGCTTCGCTGAAGCTCATGCCCGAGCAATGAGGACGGAGCGCCCGCGCTCAGTCGTTCGATGCAGCTGGCCAGGTCCCGCGCGCCAGCACGACCTGGGAAGGCGAGCGAGCGCTGGGCGCTGCTCCACGCGCCGTGGCGCCGGTAAAGAGCGTGCAAGCGTTCGAGCAAGGTTTCGCCGCGGAGCGTCGAGCAGAGCTCGGCCAGCCAAACCGCGGCCGAAATACCGTCCTTGTCGCGCACGGCTCCGCCGATCGAGTAGCCGAGCGCCTCCTCGCAGCCGAACGCGAACCTGAGCGACTCAGCTTGCTCCAGCGCACGAGCAGCAGCCCAGATCCATTTGAAACCCGTCAGCGTACGCTCCGCGCGTGCGCCGTGGGCCACGGCCACCTTCATGACCAGCGGCGACGATACGATGGAGGTGACGAGCAAGGGCTGGGGCCGAGCGGGCGTGTGCTCGAGCACGAAGTCCGCCAGGAGCACGCCCAGCTCGTTGCCGGACAGCACGTAGAAGTCCCCGTCGGGCAAGGGCGCTGCGGCAGCCAGACGGTCAACGTCCGGGTCATTGGCAAGCACCAGGTCGGCTTGCACCGTTCGAGCTAGCGCGAGCACGCGCTCGAGGGTGTCGGGTAGCTCCGGGTTTGGGAAGGGCACCGTCGGAAATTCACCGTCCGGCTCTGCCTGCTCGGCCACGGCATGGAGCTCATCGAAGCCTCGCCGCTTCAACGCTGCACTCACGGGGGCAAATCCAAGGCCGTGGAGCGGCGTGTACGCGATGCGCAAGGCGTTCTTTTGCCGGCGAGGCGGCAAGCTGGCATCGAGCTCGCCCAGATACTGCTCGAACAAGGCCGCCGGCACCACGCTGGCGCGCGCCGAAGCAGTACCGACGCTCTGCGCTGGAAAATCGATGCAGGCAATCGCCGCGGCTGGACCGATGCCCTCGCGACGCGCGGCCACCTCGGCCGCCCCCGCAGCACCAAGCTGGATGAAATCGCTGCCGTAAACCTTCAGACCATTGTCCTCCCTCGGGTTGTGGCTCGCGGTGATGACGATGGCCGCCGCCGTCGCCATCACGCGCGCCGCGTAAGCGACAACCGGCGTAGGCGTCGCCTGCTCGAACCAGTGCACCGAAACGCCTGCTGCAAGCAACACACCCGCAGCTGCTTCGGCCAACGTCCGGCTGCTTGGGCGGCCGTCATAGCCCACGACAACGGCGGCTTTGGAAGCATCGGTGGCGTGCGCCAGCACGCCCTCCGCGAGCGCACGCGTGGTCCGAAC
>DASQDA010000898.1:0-3582 GCA_035634435.1 Polyangiaceae bacterium | reverse complement strand
AGCTGGGGTGGCGCTACGAACGCCTGGGATGCTCACGATGGGCGGCCCCGCGTCCCCACCGCACTTCCGGCGCACGCTACCACCAGACTGTCCGCGGCAGGCACGTAGCAAAGCGCGCCCTCGACCAAGTAAGGTCTGCAGCTCCTGGGAACGTCGTCCGGCTCGTTCTCACCGTCGCAGTACGCGCCCGTCTGCCAGGCCCGCGCGGGACCGGTGTTGTTAAGACTGGGATCACTGTAGTCGATTCGAGCAGGAGCACGGCAGGTAGTCCCCGTCGGCGCCGGTGAGTCGACGCGATGAAAGGCGGTGCTTTCGACTATCTGACCAAGCCGGTTGGCAGCCGCGGTGCTTCGCCTGGCGGTCTCCCGTGCCCTAGAACGTCACCAGCTCCGGGCGGCGAAGGAGATCGTCGACAGCGTGGAGGACGCGCCGGTGAGCTTTGGGTCGCCGGCAATGCAGTCAGTCGAGCAGATCTTGCGGAGGGTCGCACCGACGGATGCGACGGTCTTGCTGCTCGGCGAAAGCGGAACAGGCAAAGAGGTTGCCGCCCGCGCGGTCCATCGCTGGAGGGAGCGTGCGACGGGTCCCTTCGTCGCGGTCAATTGTGCCGCGCTCGCAGCCACGTTGCTCGAAAGCGCCTCCCTGTCTCTGTCGCCGGCGACCGATAGCGCCTCCGGCCCGCATCCAAGATGTCGGATCTAGAACGCCAAGCCATCGAACGCGCGCTGCAGGCGACGGAGGGCAATCGCCGCATGGCCGCGGCACGACTTGGCATCAGGCTGCGCACGCTGTACGACAAGCTGAAGCGCACCGGTTGGGGTAGAGCGATCAGGTAAGCAAGCCGTTCGTGGGCGCCGGCCGAGTGCGTCGTTTCGATTTCAAGCGGTTCTCGCAGAGAAACACGGCAGTTTTGCCGGCTCGCGAGCGCTCGGACAAACGCTGTCCGCTGAACACTTGAACAGGCCGCCGCCAAGCGCTATGGTGGTGCCTGCCATGTTGAGTTGCCTCCGCATCCGCGACCTCGCCATCATCGACGAGCTGGAGCTCGAGCTCGGCAATGGATTGAACGTGCTCACGGGGGAGACGGGCGCAGGAAAGAGCATTCTCGTGAGCGCGCTGGAGCTAGTGCTCGGCGGCAAGAGCCGCGGGGAGCTAGTGCGAACGGGTGCCAAGGCAGCCGAGGTCGAAGCATTGTTCGACGTCAGCGGCGACGTCGGCGTGCGACAGCAGTTACGAGCGCTGGACATCGAAGCCGAGGAGGAGCTGGTGGTGCGTCGGGTCTTGTCCAGTTGCGGCCGCAGTCGAGCGTTCGTCAACGGGCAGCTTGCGACCCAGCAGGTGCTCGCGCGGCTGACGCGCGGGTTGACGGATATCTCGTCGCAGCACGAGCATCACACGTTGACGGACCCTAGCACTCACCTGGGGTTCTTGGATTCGTTCGCCGGTGTGTCGGCGCTCCGTCAGCAAGTCGCAGGCGCGTACCACGCCCTCAAGCTCGCGCAGCAACAACTGGATGATTGCGAAAAACGGAATCGTGAACGTGACGCCCGGCTCGACCTGCTCAAGTCGCAGGTAGAGGACATCGAGAGCGCGGCAATCCGCGCGGGGGAGGACCTCGAGCTAGAGCAAACGTGCACACGCTTGCGCAGCATGGAGACGCTGCTCCGCCTGACCGGGAAAGCAGCGGATCTTCTCTATGAGCAAGACGAGTCCGTCCTGAGCGGGCTGGCGAGCGCGTCGCGCAGAGTGACCGAAGCGGCGGCCTTGGACGCCTCGCTGCTGGAGATTGCAACTCAGCTGGATATGCTGCGAAGCCAGCTTGACGATACCGCGCGGGTGCTTCGGCGGCAGCTGGGCTCGCTCCGGCCCGAGCCCGAAGCGTTGCATCGAGCGGAGGAGCGCTTGTATCTGCTCTCCAAGTTGAAGCGCCGCTACGGCGGTAGCATGGAAAGCGTTCGGGACTATCTCAACGCTTGCCGCACCGAGCTCGACGAGCTGAGCGGGCAGGTGACCACGCGTGAAGCGCTGGAAGCGGAGCACGGCCGCTCATTGAACGCCGCGACGACATCCGCGCGCCAGCTCAGCCTCGAACGCCGAAGCGCTGCCACCCGCCTCGCTGCGGCGATCAGCGCCGAGCTCGACTCGCTCGGCATGGGTGGGGCGCGCGTGCAGGTGGATTTGAGGGCCGTTCCCGGGGACGCCGCGGACATCGCGGTCGACGGAGCGCGCTTGTCGGCCGATGGCTTAGAGCGCGCCGAATTTCTCCTCGCACCAAACAGAGGCGAAGAGGCGCGCGCGTTGAGCCGGGTCGCGAGCGGAGGTGAGCTCAGTCGAGCCATGCTCGCCATCAAGTGTGTGCTGGCGGATCTAGGACCTGCTGGTATGTACGTCTTCGATGAGGTGGATTCGGGAGTTGGCGGCGGCATGGCCGAGATCATTGGCAGGAAGATCCGCAGCGTCGCCCAGCACCGCCAAGTGCTCTGCATCACGCACTTGCCGCAAATCGCCGTCTTCGCCGACCAGCATTTCAAGGTGGAGAAGGTCGTGTCCGGCGAACGCACCTTGAGCACCGTCCGGCGGCTCACGCGCAAGGAGCAGCAAGAGGAGGTCGCTCGCATGCTGGGCGGACTCCGCATCACCGCCAAGACGCGCGCCGCGGCCCGCGAGCTCCTGACTCAAGCGCGTCACGTCGCCTAGCTCGTCAGGCAGCCGGCGCACTCGGGCCCGCTGGGCTCACGCGGGCCCCGGTGTGCCTGCCACCCGTGAGCTGTGGGCGGCCGCTCGGCGATCCCGGGGCGAACGTTCGGCTACGCGGCCGCCAGTGATTCTTCAGATCTTGCGCTGCGTGTCGATTTCTTGGGCTGCCGCGCATCCTTCTGGCGAGGGCGATCGTTGTCCGGGCAGCAGGCGCCTCCGAGCAGCTCGGAGAGCCTCCACCAGGAGAACACACCCATGGCTAGCGTGAGCACGTATCTCGATTTCAAAGGTCAGACCGAGGCGGCATTCGAGTTTTACAAATCGATCTTCAAGACCGACTACGCCGGTCCGATCTACCGTATCAAGGACACACCCGCGGCTCCCGGCAAGCAGCGGACGGAGGAAGAGGGGAATCGCATCGCGCACATGGTGCTGCCGATCCTCGGAGGGCACCTGTTGAGGGGCACGGACGTGCCGGAGCTGAGCATGGGCAACAACATCGGCATCATGCTGGAGCCCGACTCGCGCGCCGAGGCCGAGGAGCTCTATCGAGCACTGTCGGCCGGAGGAAAGGTGGTCATGCCGCTCGCGGACATGTTCTGGGGCGCGTACTTCAGCCAATTCTTCGACAAGTTCGGCGTGCAGTGGTTCGTGAACGTGGAGAATGAGCGGTGAGCGCGCCGAGCGTGGAGTCGCTCGCGGGGCGTCGCGTGGTTGTCACAGGAGGCAGCCGCGGATTGGGCCTCGGCATCGTCGAGGCGCTCGTTGCGCGGGATGCCCAGGTGACCGTCGTGGCGCGACAGGCGGGTCCGCTCGAGCAGGTGCAGCAGCGGCTCGGCGTGGCGACAGTCAGCGGCGACGTAACCGATCCGGAGCTCGCGGACC
>DASQDA010000897.1:0-11547 GCA_035634435.1 Polyangiaceae bacterium | reverse complement strand
GGGTGAGGACCCCGTAATCCGCAGCCCCTCCAGCCGACCTCTGTTGCTTCCGTCGGCTCCTTTCATGCACCCAACCATGGCTTGGGTGCAAACCGGCAACCATTCGAGGGACTCCAGTCCCCCCTCTGTTGCTTCGGTGTGCCGCCGCTCAGCTGGCACTGCGGGCCGGCGAGGCCTAGGGTGGAGTGATTCATGGAACGGCAGCGCGGGGAGCACCCTCGGCCCGCCGGGGTACGCAGAGCGCTGGCTCTCGGCGCTCTGGGCGGCGTCGCGCTCTTCTGCGCGTTCATGATGGCCGCGATGCGGCTTTACCCCGGCGGAACCGCGTTCGACCGGACGACCCGGGGTCATAGCTTCTGGTCCAATTTCTGGTGCGACCTGCGGCACAGCGTGGCCTTGAGCGGCGCGCCCAACCATGAGGCCTCACTGCTCGCCGCCATCGCCTTCTTCAGCTTGGTGGTCGGACTGCTGCCTTTCTGGCGCCTGCTCGCCGACGAAACACGAGCGACGCCGCGCATGCAGCGGACGATCTGGCGCCTGGGCGTGCTCGGCAGCGGTGGGATGGCTCTGGTCATGCTGATGCCGTCCGACCATTTCCCCCGACTGCATGGCACCCTCGTAACGCTGGCAGGTCCCTGCGGGATTGCCGCTGCCGTGCTCGGGACCCTCGAGGGCTTCCGGTCGCGCAGTCTGCCGTCCCCGATCAGCCTGCTCGGTCTCTGCATGCTGGTCGCGGCACTGGCAAACCTGGCGCAGTACGCACGTCAGTTCTGGCTGCACACCCCGGGTTCGGCACTGCTACCGACAATACAGAAGCTCGCGACCGCCTTGTTTCTGAGCTGGGTGGTAGCGATCAGCGTACGCGCGTTGCGACGGCCACCGCTGGCCTGAGCTGCTCGAGGTGCTTCAGGGGGCGGCGGGTTTGGACGGCTGAGGAGAACCCGCTGCCGGAGGCTGAACGTTCAGCGGCTCGTCATTCGAGAAGAGCTCCTTCGAGCTCACGACGAAGATCAAGGCGAGCAGCATCAGCAAGCCGACCGCATGCACTTGCGCTTCCACCTTGGCGTTCGGCTTTCGACGCGTGACCGCCTCGTAGCCAAGAAACGCGAGTCGTGCGCCGTCGAGCGCGGGAAAGGGCAGCAGATTGAATCCACCGAGGTAGGCGCTCAAGATGGCAAGCAGCGTGAAATACTCCGTGAAGCTGCGCTCAGCGGCGCGTTTGGCTTCTTTCACGATACCGACGGGGCCCGTCAGCTGCGCCTTTTCTTTGCCTGTGATGATGCGTGCCAGCCCGACGACGAGCGCACCGACCACGATGGCAGGTCGTTCGATCGACCGCACCACGGCGTCTTTGAAGCCAACGTCGGTCTGCTTGTACACCGGAGCGACACCGATGACCGCACGGCCATCGCGCACCGTGGGCGTCACTGCCAGGACCTTGCGCTCACCGCCGCGTGTCACCTCGATGTTCAACGACTTACCCGAGCTGGCCAGGATCAGCGTGCGCATCTGCTCCCACTCTCGGACCTTGACCCCATCGATGGAAACGATGGTGTCGCCGCTCTTCATCTGCGCGGCCTTGGCAGGACCGTCCATCAGCTCGACGCTGGTGGTCGGAACGGGCTCGCCGCCAATGAACAACGCCACGAAAAACAGCACCGACGCGAACAGATAGTTCGCCAGAGGTCCGGCGAAAATCGCGACGATACGGCCCAGGAGCGAGGCGTTGGCGTAGCTGCCCTTGTCGTCGGGATCCGCCTCCTCGAAAGGGTTCATCCCGGCGATCTGCACGTACGCCAGGAAAGGAATCAGCGCGACCTGGTAGGTCGTTTCACTCCGTTTCGATTGGTGCCGGAAGAGCGCGGGGCCGAAACCGATACTGAAGCGGATGACGCGCATGCCGAACGCGCGCGCGGCCAGCAGATGGCCGGTCTCGTGAACCACCATCAGTAGCGCTAACCCTAGAATGCCGACGAGGTAGAATCCCAACACGACTCGTCGAATCGTTATAGCGTTGGAACCCATGGACCGCCATGTGCTGGCAGCGGCAGGACGCTGGGTCCGCTCTTCCTCCGGCTTTTTTGCACTGCTAACGGCAGCTGCCCCAGCCGCCGGTGAGTCGGGATCGCTCGCGGGCTTCTACGCCGAAGGCGTTCCGCCACTCTCGGCGGCTTCCGCCTCGGTCGAAGTGCAGCGCGTCGATGAACCGCTCTACAGTGGCCCCTCGAGCCAGAGCCCAAAGCGCGGAGCCGCTCAGCTCGGCGCGCGTCTACCCGTGTTCGGCGCGAGCCGCGGCCCGGGATGCCGAGGTCGGTGGTTCCTCGTGGGCCCGCTTGCGTTCGTTTGCGAGGAGGGCGTTCAGCCAAGCCCAGCGTCGCCGCTGCCGCTCGATGCCGCTCCGCGGGCCACCTTTCAAGGGCTCCCGTACCGGTACTTCTTCGTCGGGGCGCAGGGCAGCTTTGGTTATCGATCACTGACCGATGCGGAGGAAGGCGTACCCGATGCCCAGTACCAGCCGGGCTTCGGCGTCGCCGTCGAGCGCGTGGAGAACAAGCCGGGCGCCGACCCTTTCGGCCTGACCAGCCACGGCTTCTGGATACCGCTGCGAGACCTGGCGGGTTCTGCCTCGCTCCCGTTCGAGGGCAGCGCGTGGTCAGCGGATCTGGCGTGGGTGAAGCGTGACGCCGCTCCGCTGTTCATCAGCCCAGGGCAGCGCCGCGCGGGGAGGACGCTCGAGCGTTTGACGCAGGTGCGCGTGTTGCAGAGCGCGATGCGCGGCCGCGAGCGTTACGCGCAAGTCGGTGAAAGCGATTGGCTGCGCGACAGCGACATCGTGCGCCCCTCCCTCAGCCCCCGACCGCGAGAGATCACGGCGGCAGAACGCTGGATCGACATCGATCTCAAGCGTCAAACCGCGCTCGCTTACCTGGGCGACACGCCCATCTTTGCGACGCTTGTCTCCAGCGGACGCGGTAGCGCGAAGAGCGAAACCGCTACGCCCAGTGGCACGTTTCGCCTGTGGGTCAAACTTCGCACGAGCGACATGGACGATCTGGAAGACGTCGATCAGCTACAGAATTACGCCATCGAGGCCGTGCCCTGGGTCATGTTCTTTCACAAGGGCTACGGCTTGCATGGAGCGTTCTGGCATCGGCGCTTCGGAGAAGTGCGGAGCCACGGGTGCGTCAACCTGGCACCCGTCGACGCGGAGCGTCTCTTTCACTGGACCAGCCCGCGACTTTTGCCGGGCTGGTCCGCCGTCTTTCCGACGCCCCACGAGCCCGGCACCCTCGTGCGCGTTCGCGACGAGTGACGCAGCCTGAAGAACCCTGACCCGAGCGGTCGCGTCGCTGTGCGCGACCGCAGCGACTCAAACCTTGCCCTGCAACAGAAAGGCGATGAGGAACGCGAACAACACCCGCGACTCGATCAGCGCGAGACCCAGAATCATCGGCGTCTGAATGCGGGGTGCTGCACCGGGATTGCGGCTGATGCCCTCGAGCGCAGCGGCAGCAGTGCGGCCCTGACCCAATCCGCCGCCAACCACGGCGAGACCGATGGCGAGACCGGCGCTGAGCGCGGCCATGGCTTGAGCCGACGTGTCACCGCCAGCGGCGGCAGCGGCGCCTTCCTGTGCGAAGGCGGTCGTAGACGCCAACGTGCTCATCGCGAGGGTGGCAAGTGCCAGCTTCTTCTTGGACATCTTCTTCGTCTCCTTATCGTTCAGCGGCCGGGGGACTTCATCGCCTGGCGCAGCCCCGAGCCAGCATGATGTTGGCTCCGGGAAAGTCGTTTTGCGAGTCGGCTCTTAGTGCGTTTTGCTCGCGATCGCCACCGCTTTCGGCGGGACGTGCTCAGTGAGCGTGTTGCTCGTCGTGTCCTTCGGTAGCCATTCCGACGTAGATGCACGCGAGCAAGGTGAAGACCAAGGTCTGCACGACCGCCACGAGGCAACCGAGCAACATCACCGGTAGCGGCAAGAACGCGGCGACCATGCCCAGGAACAGGGCGAGCATCACGTGGTCAGCCGCCATGTTCACCATCAAACGGATAGCCAGGGTGACCGGCCGGATACACAGCGAGAGGACCTCGAGCGGAAAAATGAGTGGCGCCAACCACCACACCGGGCCTGCGAGGTGCGCAAAGTAACTCATGCCCTGCGACATGATGCCGTAAACGTTGAACAGGACGAACACCACCAGCGCGCAACCCAGCGTGATGCCCAGATGGCTGGTGGGGACCGGCATGCCCGGGATCAGGGCCATGATATTGGAGAAGAAAATGAAGGCCGCTGACGTGCCGATGAGCGGGAAATACTTCTTGGCGCGATCCGGACCCATGACGCTCTTGGCGAGGTCATAAAAGTACGCGAGGAACGCCTCCATGAAGGTGCGGAGCGTGAGCCGGTCATCGGGGATGACCGCCTCGTCGGCGTTGCTGAGACGCGCACGAACCCGGAGCGCGATGGCGAGCACGATGAGCACCACGAGCAGCGACGCCGCAATGGGTTCGAAGCTGGCCCACGTTGGCTGATGGTGACCGACCAACGTCTCACCGAGCGCGTCCTTGTTGTGCTCGAGAGTGTCGCGCACGTGCGCGAGCAGCAGAGTCAGCCACGTTGAGTGCTCGGGCATGGTTCAGTTCTCTCCACGTGCTGGTGAGGCTGTCTTCAACTGCGACAGCACGATGCCTACGGGAAGCGACAGGTAGCCAAATGCCAGCGGCAGCACCTCGGCCCAGCCGCGTTGCAGGAACACGGCAAGCAACACGAAAATGCCGGCGAGCTTGATGATCCCGAGGGGGCCCCAGCTCATCTTGCGCGTCTGTGCAGCACCCAGCAGGCCACGAACGAGGCGGGCGATCGCCCAGAGGTTGGCCACCGCCAGCGCTGCGCCGAGCCCGCAGCTGACGACGCCGCGTGCGCCGAAGAGCAGCGGCGACACGAGCGTCAAGAGTGCGCCTGCGATCGCCACTGACCACAGGGTCGGACCGATGTTGCCATCATCACTTGAGCTGTTCATCATCGAACTTCTCGCGAGCCTTGCGTTCTTGTTCCTCGAGCTTCTCGAGCTCTCGGTTCGCCTGCTTGAGTGCGCGGTAAATGGCACGTCCCGAGGCGGCTAGCCCATACGCCAACCCGATGAGAGTCAACCAGGGTGACGTTCCGAATTTCTTGTCGAGCCACGAGCCGCCGAGTAATCCTACGGCCACTCCGAGCACGACCTCGATCCCCAGGGTCGCCGGGCCACCGAGACCTTTCCAATACTGCTGCACGTTCGTCGTAGAGGCGGCGCGGGCTTAGCACGGGATGTGCTCGAGGGTCAATCGATGCGCAAAGACGCGCTGTTCATCCCTCGAGCGGTGCGGCTGCCGCGGAGACGCTGCCGTTTGGACGCGCGCTCGCGCGGCGTACGCCTGTCCTTTTGCTATCGTTCGGCAATGCAGCGCGCCCGGATCACGGTACTCGCCTTGCTCACCAGCGCCACGGCAGCGGCCCAGCCCGCAGCACCCCAGCCGCAGCCCGCACCCCAACCGCAGCCCGCACCGCAACGCCCGCAAGCGCCGCCCGTCGTGCCGCGGGCTCCCCAAGCTCAACCCGCGCCGCCTGTACCACCAGCATCGCAAGCGCAGCCCGCGCCGCGCCCGCCGGTGCCACCGGTTGCAACGCCACGCCCGCAGCAAACCCAGCCCGCGCCCGCGGGTGCTCCGCCCGCCGCCTCGGTTCCGCCCGCCGCCCAAGCGCAGGGTCCCGCGCCCGCTGCGTCACCGGAGGCGGCGCTCGATGCCGAAGAAGAGGTGGGACCGCCCGCTTACTACGTGGAGCCAGCTGAGCAGGTGCAGGGAGCCCCCGCGGAGCCGCCGGCACCAGGGCCGCGCATGCAGATGGTCTGGGAGCCGCCCCCGCCGCCGGAGCCGCGGCACGTGGCCGCGCGCGCGTCGTTCTGGCTCGGTGCACGCGTTGGATGGTTCGTGCCGTTCGGCAACATCTTCGCGCGCGGCAGCCTCGACGGGCCTTTTCTCGAACGGCGCGGCGTCGCCTTCCGTGACTATGCGTCGTCGGGACCGATGTTCGAGCTCGACGCGGGAGCGCGCCTCGGCAGAAACTACAACCTGTTCGCGCTCTGGGAGCGTGCCGAGCTCCGCCGCGGTGATGGCGACAGCCCGGAGGCGTTCGGCAACCACGGGACCCAGCGCGGCGGCGAAACGGACTTCTGGGGCGTCGGTCTCCGCGCGAGCTCGGACCCGGACGCGGTGGGTTTCCTGAGCGAGATCGCCCTTGGCTACCGCCGCGCTCGCGTGAAGTGGGAAGATCGCACCGAGCTTCAGATGACCGAGGGACTGCTCGAGGCTCGCATCGGCGTCGGCGCCGACATCCGCATCAACGAGCTCTTCTCGCTTTCACCACTGCTGACCTTTGGGGTCGGCATGTTCGGCAACGTCGAGCTCGTGGACGCCCAAGGCAACGCCTACGACCAGATCGGAGCCCTCGACGATCAGGACAGCCACGGCTGGTTCACACTCCAGCTGGGCGGTCACTTCGACCTCTCGCGCCGGAAGTAGCGAGCTCCTCGACGAGGGCGCGCACCGCCTTGCCGCGATGACTCAAGGCATGCTTTTCGGCGGCGGTCAGCTCCGCGAAGCTGCGGCCGCCTGCCCCATCGACGATGAACAGCGGATCGTAACCGAAGCCGCCGGTACCGCGTGGCAAGCTCGCGATGGCGCCTTCGCACGTCCCCTGGACCCAGCGCGGCTCGGGCGTTCCAGGGGCAACCCAGGCGAGAACGCAACGGAAGCGGGCACGCCGGCTCACGTTGCCCTTTTCGCCGAGCTCACGAAGCAGCGCCGCGTTGTTCTCGGCGTCCGTCGCGTGAGGATGGGCAAATCGCGCCGAGAGAACACCGGGGCGCCCCTCGAGCCCGTCTACCTCCAGGCCGCTGTCGTCGGCCAGGGACAGCTCACCCGTCGCGAGGTAGACGGCCCGCGCCTTGAGGATCGCGTTTGCCTCGAACGTGTCCCCGGTCTCCTCTACGGCCAGAGCTTCACCGAGAGCTTCACGCACGCTGATGACGCGAAACGGGAGCGCCGCGAGCAGCGTCCGAAGCTCCTCGAGCTTGCCTGGGTTGCTGCTGGCCAGGACCAGAGTTCGACGTTCCGTCATGCTCGGAGATGACAAACAATGGGCGGCGGCGCCAGCGGCGGAGCACGCGCCGCGCGGGCACGCGGCCACACTAAGCGACGCCGAGAGCAGCCACGCCGCTGGCGGCGGCGGCGCTTTCGCCCACTTGAACGCGGCGCGGCAAAAACACCGTCACCCGGGTGCCGTGCTCGCGTGCCTCGGAGAAGTCGATGCTGCCCCCGTGCGAGTGCACGATCTGTCGGGTGATGGCCAACCCAAGCCCGGTGCCGTGACGCTTGGTGGTGAAGAAGGGCTCGAACAGCCGCGCACGAGCGGCGCTATCCATACCCGTGCCCTCATCTTCGATGACGATTGCCACGCCCTCCTCGACCGGACGCACGTCGACCGTCACCCGGCCTCCGTGAGGCATGGCGTCGCGTGCATTGCGCAGTAGATTGAACAAGGCCTGTTTTACCTGCCCTTCGTCTACCAGCATGGGCCCAAGCGACTCGTCGATATTCAGCTCGATGCGCACGTTGCCTTTGGCGAGCTCGCGGCCCACGAAATCGCAAGCTTCGCGCACGACCTGAGCCAGCTCCTCTTCAGCCATGCTGCTGGGCTTCTGTCGAGCAAACGACAGATACTGCTGACTCAGCGAGTTGAGGCGTTCGACCTCGCCACCGATGGCCCGCAGCAACGCCTTGGCTTCGATTGAATCACCCAGATCCTCCTCCAGGAGCTCGAGGTTCAGCGCGATGGAAGAAAGCGGATTTCGGATCTCGTGGGTCACGTGGGCCGCCATCTTGCCGATGGTTGCCAGGCGCTCACTGGCGACGAGCTGCTCGTTAGCCCGGGCGATCGCCGATACCATGCCTTCGAAGGTGGTCGAAAGCTCGCCAATTTCGTCATCGGACACGATGGGCGTCCGCGGCTGCAGATCGCCACGCGCCACGGCCTTGGCTCGCTCCGTGACCGCGCCGAGCGGCTTGAGCACGCGCCTCGCATAAAGCGCCATGGCAAAGCCGATGAGCAGACTCAGCGCCGACAGGGCGATGAGCAATCCGCTCGACAAGCGTTCACGACCGCGCGCCTGGTCGAGCAGCATGTCAATCTCGTGCTCGACGCGGAGCTCTAGTCGGCCGAGTCGCCGCGACCCTTGCGAGCCGCGCGTGACGAGCTCGTCGCGCAAGCGTTCTGCCAGCGGCTCGTCACCGCGCTCCAGAGCCTGAAAGAGACGCGAGAGCCGCTCGGCATCACCCGCCAGCAGGCGCTCGATAGCGGACACCTCGGCCAGCAGCTCCTGTCCCGTCCGCCGCGTGGTCCCATCCCGCGAGCCCAGGAACGCCCGCACGATCGCGGCGCGTAGCTGACCGAACATCTTGGGCCGCCCGATGCGCAGGGCGAACTCGAACCAGACGCGCAGGTCGGCCGGGTTCCGCGCGGCGGTTATGTGGTTCAGCTGGGAATTGTAGGTGTCTTGCTTGGCTACCAGGTCGCGCACCGCGAGGGCGAGCGGGTAGTAACCCGAGCGCATCAGGCTGGCCTCGCTGGCGGCACTGCGCAGGGCGAGCGCGCTCCAGCCAGCGACGACGGCGAACGTGAGCACGACGAACGTATAGGACCAGAGAACGCGCCGGACGACGCTGCGGCGCACCGGCGCTGCCGCCGACTCGAGCTTCATCGCTCCGTCAATTGACGCAGGAGCGTGGTCATGTCGAGCACCCGCGCCCCCGCCCGTCGCAGCAGCCGCACCGACTGCGCGCAGGCGCTGACGATGGTGCCGCCACCGAGTCGGTCGTGCTCTGCCACCCGCGCCTCGGCAATGGCGGCAGCGGTTTTCGGTTCCGTGACGGGCACGAGCCCACCACCGCCCGAGCAGTGGGCGCGCTCCCGACGGTACGAAAACTCGAGCGCGCCACGTGTGCTCGCGCGGGCCAGCAGCGCCCGCGGCGCATCGTACTCACCGAGGCCTCGTCCGAGCTTGCACGTATCATGGTAGCGCAAAGCATCGTCGCCAGGCGGCGCGCGCCAGGCCCGCGCAGCCAAGGCTGCTTCCGCGGCACTCACTAGCGGCTGCGCCCCCGTGTCGCGCAGCGCATACGCGCAGCCGGAATCCACGACCAGGGTGCGGCGAGCGCCGCTCATCTGGCGCACCAATTGGCTCCGCAGCAGCGCCGCGCCGCTGGGATCGCCTGCCGCCTCCAGGGGCACTCCGCAGCAGCCGCTCAGCAGCCTTATCGGTCCGAAAAGCGCTCGCGCAGCCCGCACCGCGTCTTCGCTTTCGACGGGCAGACGGTCCGTGTAGACGCAGCCAAGCAACAGGGCCGTAGGTGCCTTCGCGTCCAGCCCGAGCTGCTCGCCGAGGCGGTCCGTCTTTTCCTCGATGCGCGTGCGCCGCCCAGCGTTGCCCGTTCGGACCCGCTCGGAAGCAGCCGGCGCCAGACCGCGCTGCACGTATTCCGCGCGCGCTTCGAACAAGGTATCGCTGACGGGGTTACGATGATTGCACGCTTCCTGGCAGGCGAAGCAGCCCGTGCAGGCCCAGGGGAGCGCCGCATACTCCGGCGTTGCGGCGGTGAGCTCAGCGGCAACGGCGTAGGTGGCGCCCATCTTCCCCCAGGGGGTCACCGTCTCACGCGCCTCGGCCGTCCCCACCGGGCATGCAGCGCGGCAAAGCTTCGGGCAATACGCGCAGGTCTCGAGCTCGGCTTGTCGCTCCGGCAGCAGAGTCAGCACCCGGCGAGCGCTCATTGTGCCTTGCTCGGATGCGCACGGCCCGGGGCTTTGCCGGAACGCCGCGCGCTCCGCTCCGGCGGGCGCTCGGGAGCTGACTTCTGCGGAAGCCTCAGCTCGAAAGTGGCGCCCTGGGGCGACGATTGCACGCTGACGCTGCCGCCGTGCTCCTCCGCGATTTTCTTCACGATGGCCAGGCCAAGGCCCGTGCCGCCCTGCTTGCCAGCTGTCACGAAGGATTGGAACAAACGACCTTCCACTTCCTTGGGAATACCGGGGCCGGTGTCCGAAACGGAGATGAGAAGGTCGCGACCCTTGGCGCGCGCGGTGATGGTGAGTCGGCCCCCGGCCTCGCCCATCGCTTCGATGGCATTGCGTGAGAGGTTGTGAATGGCGCGAGCGACGCGGCCCTCGTCGAAACGCCCGACCAGCTTCGAGTCCACGTCGAGCGCGAGCTCGATCGGTTTGCCGTCAATCTCCAGAGCGAGCTGGCGCGCGAGGTCGGCGAAAAACTTCCTGAGGTACACCTTGCGCAAGAAGATGGTGCGCTCACCGCGCGCAAACTGCAGAACCTCACGCTGCATCGCCGTCAAGATGTCGAACTGCTTCAGGGTCTCGTCGCAGTATTCCTGACGTTTGGTGCGATCGTCGGCCTCTGCCATCAATTGCACGTAGCCACTGATGACGGTCATGGGTGACTTGAAGTCGTGGATCACCTGCGACAGCAGTCGCCCGATGGAGGTGAGTCGCTCTTCCCGCTCGCGCGCGGTGCTCGCGTTGAAGAGCCGCACGGCCGTGGACACGTTCGCGGCGACCAATCGCAGGATGGCGAAGTCCTCCTCGCCGAAGCTGCCGCTGTCCTGACGATTGAACAACGCGAGCGCGCCGATTGCGCCGTCCTCTCCGTCCAGCGGAACCGCCAGAACCGCGTCCACCTGGAAGGGCATGCGGCCTTCTACCTGACAACTGAAGAGCGGGTCGGTGTGCGCGGCCGTCAGTGTGATGGGCTCGGCGCGGGTCATCACGTGCCCGAGCAACCCTTCCCCGCTCTTCACTCCGATGCGCGATAGCTCGAGCGTGGAGTCCCTGTCGTAGAGGTACGCCACCAGATCGCCGCTCTCGTCCGTCGCTAGCAAGATCGCTGCACCCCGCGCGTCGCAAGCGGCAGTGATGCTTTCGAGCGCGGCGCGCACCAGGCTCTCGATGGTGGTCGCGCGAGCCGTGGCCCGCTCCAGCTCGAACAGCAGTGAGAGGTCACGCACCCTGCGCTCGAGTTGATCCGTGGTGTCCGACAGCTGCTTATTTTTTTGAACGAGCGACAAGAACAGCCGCGAGTTGTCGATCGCCACTGCCGCTTGCATGCTCAGCGCCGAAAGAATGTCCTCGTCCTCGTCGGTGAAGCATTCACCCCGCTTCTTGTTCAGGACCTGGATCACTCCGATGGTGCGCCCGAGATGATTCTTGAGCGGGGCCGCGAGCATGCTGGTCGTGCGGTAGCCGGTCAGCAGATCCCAATCGCGTTCGAAGCGCGGATCCTTGTAGGCTTCGCGTACGCGGATCGGACGGCCCGTCTGCACCACGGTACCCGCAAGACCGTGCCCGACCTTCATCCGGATCGAGCGCACCTGCCCTCCGACCACCAAGCGGCTGACGAGCTCACGCCGGCCCTCATCCAGCAGATACAGCATGGAGCGATC
>DASQDA010000896.1:0-7296 GCA_035634435.1 Polyangiaceae bacterium | reverse complement strand
CCTCGAGCATGAATGAGATCAGCGAATTGCCGATGAGCTTCATCAGCGCGCCCTGACCATTGTCACCGCAGTGAATCGCGCGCGTGCCCATGGCAAGCAGCACGGGCTCGAGCTCCGCGTGGAGCGCGGCAGGGCCGCCCGTCATGAACAGCAGCGTGCCCTTGTCAGCCGCGATGCGGGACCCGGTCATGGGAGCCTCCAGCGCAGCGGCGCCGTGCGCTTCGAACGCGCTCGCCAGCCGGCGAACGAGCTCGGGCGACACCGTGCTGCACTCGATGTAGCGGAACCCGGGGCGCGCCGCGGCGAGTACACCGTCGTCGGCGAAGACTACGCGCTCCACGGCCGCCGGATCGGATACGCAGCAGACGACGACATCGCTCGTTCGGGCCAGCTCACGCGGGCTCGCTGCGCTTTCGATCCCGAGGCCGAGCTCCTGAACGCGCTCCGGCGAACGGTTCCAGACCCGCACTTCGAAGCCCTTGGTCGCCAGATTGCGCACCATGCCGCTGCCCATGATTCCGAGCCCCACGAAGCCGATGTTCTTCATGCTTACCTCCACGATGGCGATCGTCGGCCCCTCAACTACCACAATGCCCGAGCCGCGTTCCGCTCCGACGCTGCACGTGGGAAAAGCTGGGCGCGCCCCGCGGGTGGTGCAAAGCTCGCGGACCGTGCCGCTGCGCCGCCCTCTCGTTTCGGTCCTGCTGCCTTGTTTCAATGCCGAAACGACGCTGCCATTGGCGCTGCGCAGCGTGGAGCGCCAACGCTTCGACGATTGGGAGTGTGTGCTCGTCGATGACGGCTCGACCGATCGGTCGGCAGCGCTGCTGACCGCGCAGGCGGAGCGCGACCCGCGGTTCCGCGTGGTGCGCTGTCGCCACGCGGGCAACGTCACGGCTTTGAACGCCGGGCTCGAGCACTGTCGCGGCTCGTTCGTGGCGCGCATGGATGCCGACGACGTGATGCATCGCGAGCGGTTGGCGCTGCAGCACGCATTCCTCGCCGAGCGGCCGGAGCTTGCGGGGGTGGGCTGCCATGTGCGCCTCTTTCCTCGCTCTAGGCTGCGTCCCGGCCGCCGACAGTACGAGCAGTGGCTCAACTCGCTGTGGAGCGAGGAGGCGCTGTTTCGCGATCGGTTCGTGGAATGCGTACTGGCGCACCCCAGCTGGTTTTTCCGCACGGCGGTCTTGCAGCAACACCGCTACCGGGACGTGGGCTGGCCTGAAGATTATGACTTGCTGTTGCGGCTGTGGGGCTCCGGGGAGCGCGTCGGCGTCGTGCCGCGGCGCCTGCTCGGCTGGCGCGACGGCGAAAGTCGGCTCTCGCGCACGCACCGGGCGTATTCGCTTGAAAGTTTCGTCGGCTGCAAGGCCCACTTTCTCGCTGATTGGATCGGTGCTTCCCAGGGCTACGTGCTGTGGGGCTATGGCGGCACGGGACGCACCTTGGCCCGAGCGCTGCTCGAGCTTGGCCTCGCCCCAACGCACATCGTGGAGCTGCATCCGGGGCGCTTGGGCCAGCGCGTGGCAGGCGCGCCAGTGATTGCGCCTGAAGCTTTGGCGCTGCTCACGCCGCGCCCACGCCGTATCGTCGTTTCCGTGGCTCGCGCAGGGCCGCGCGGCGAGGTTCGCGCCCACTTGCAGAGTCTGGGGTTTCAACCGGAGCAGGACTTCGTATGCGCTGCGTAGCAGCTGCAGTCACACGCTCAGCAGAAATAGCTTCGCGCCGGCAACGCTGATGGTGAGGCTGAAGACCAGGACCGCCAAACCGCGCAGCATGAAGCGCTGTCGCGCAGCGGTGTCAGTGACGGCCTCGCTGCCGTGATCAGCGACGCGCATGCCCGAGAAGCCATTGAACGCGCAGACGCCGAACAGAGCGCTACACAGCGAGTAGCAGCCGATGGCGAGCGGCAGGGTCAAGAGCCACCCAAAGCGGCTCGCCACACCAAGCTCGACCAACAAGAACCCGAGGGCAAGCGTCCCACCCAGTTGCAACACTCCACGGCGCAGCAGCCAGCTGCGGGAGCGAGTGCCGAGGTTGTGGCGAGCGCTGCAGCGGCTTCGCATGTGCTCAAGCATTGGACCCAGCGGCGCTTCGCGCAAGTCCTCGGCGCCCTCGCAGCGGTCGCGCGGTGCCCGAATTCCGCTCTGGCCAGACGTTCCTGAACAGTTGTCTCGCCGCTGGGCTAAGGATGCGCAAGCATAGGCCCGCCCGATGCGTCTGCCCTGGCTCCGCTTCCTCGACCTGCGCCCCGGCGAAAGCCGCACGTTTGCGGTCAGTTTCGCTCTGCTGGCGCTGACTATCGGGGGCCATACCCTGGTCGAGACCGCGCGCGATACGCTGTTTCTGAGCCGCCAACCGCCCGAGGGGTTGGCCCTCGTGTACGTGGCGATCGCACTTTCGGCCTTCGTCCTGACGCCGCTCAGCTCGCGTTTGGTGCGACGTGGCGGGCCACGCAACGCCCTGGTGGCCACGCTGATGGTCACGGCTTACGGCATTGCCTGGTTCCGGCTGCAGGTGGCGTCCGCAACCATGGTGTTCGCGCTGTACGTGTTCGGCGCGCTCGCCGCGACGACCTTGGTTGCGCAGTTCTGGATGCTCGCCGCCAGTCTGTTCACGCCAGCTCAAGGACGCCGCCTGTTTGGCCCCATTGCGGCTGGCGGCGTGCTCGGCGCGGTGATCGGCGCCGGCTTGGCCTCGCTGATGCTGTTCTGGGTTTCGGTCCCGGCGTTGCTCGTGGTGGCGGCTGCCGCGTTCTTTGCCGCAGCGCTGGTGGCCACGACGCTCGACCTCGACCGCGAGCCCTCGCCCGACGCGGCGATGCCGCCGTCGCTAGCTCCAGTGCTGCCCGCCGAGTTCGCCAAACAAAAGGCGTTCGTCAGCAGGCTGGCGATCATAGCGGCGACCTCCATCGCGCTGTCGGTGGTGGTCGACTACATCTTCAAGGTGCGGGTGGTCCGGAGCGTGCCGGCGGAGAGCTTGGCTTCGTTTTTTGCCGGCTATCAGTTGATCCTCAACCTCATTTCGCTGGCCATCCAGTTGCTCGTTACCGGGCCGCTGATCGCGCGCCTGGGTGTGCTCGGGGTCGCTCTGCTCACCCCCACCCTGCTGCTCATCGGCAGCGGAATCGCGGTGGCCAGCGGCGCTGCGTTCTTCAGCACGGCGGTGCTCAAGACGCTGGACGCCGCGCTGCGCAACTCCGTGCAGCGCGTCGGGCTCGAGCTCCTGTGGGCGCCAGTGGAGAACGTCCGAAAACACGCGGCCAAGGCCTTCGTGGACGGCGTCGTTACCCGCGGCGCGCAGGCCGCGGCCGCGCTGATATTACTGTTGCTGACGCAAAATGCGGGCGCCAGCCCGCGCATGCTCAGCTTGCTGGCCATGGCGATCGCCGTCCCCTGGGTCATAGCCGTCGCTCGCGTGCGCATCCCGTACATCGACCTTTGTCGTGGAGCGCTGCAGCGCGGGAACATCGATCGCGAGCTCAGCTTACCGTCCGAAATCGACCTCACAGCCGCCGAGGCGCTGCTCGAAGCCCTGGCGCGCCCCGAGCCGAACTATGTGATCGCTGCGCTGGACGTGCTGGCCGAGCGCAATCGCGGGCGGCTGATCCCTGCTCTGATCCTGTACCACGACGACGAGCGGGTTCTCGAACGGGCATTGACGGTCTTTTCGGCCGGTGATCGCCGCGATTGGCTGCCGCTCGCCGAGCGTCTCCTGACACACGGCTCGGAAACCACACGCCTCGCCGCGGTGCGCGCGCTGGCGCTCGCCTCGCATCGCGCGGGCCTCGAGCGAGCGACGCACAACGAGAGCCCGGCCGTGCAGGCGACGGCAACGTTGCACCTGGCACTGCTCGACGGCCACGCCGTCAAGGAGGACCCGCGCGTGCTGGCGGTGCTCGCGGCGCCCGGTGACTCGGGGCGGCAGCTGCGCTTGGCGCTCATCGAGGCCATCGCGGCGCACCGGTCCCAGGGCTCCACTCCCATACTCCTCCATCTGGCAGAGGATCCATCGCTCACCAGCGAGGTGACGCGCGCGCTCGGGAGCGCCGGCGATACTGACGCCATCCCATTTCTCATCGATCGACTGTGCAATCGTGACGACCGCGCCGCGGCGCGCAAGGCCCTGGTGCGCCTGGGGCAACCCGCGTTCGACGCCGTGCTGGCCAAGCTCAGCGACCCCAGCACTCCGCGCGCGCTCTTGCTGCACCTGCCGCGCACGCTGGCACAGTTCGCGTCGCCAGCGGCTATCCAGGCGCTGCTCGCGTTGCTGCGCTCGCCGGTGCAAGGCAGTGTACGCTACAAGGCTTTGCGCGGCCTGGAGCACATCGCGCTGAACACGGCGCACCCCATTCCGATCGCCGATATTCTCGGTGAGCTTGCCAAAAATGCGGCCGAGTACCTGCGCCTGTTCGTGGTCTCGTCGCCGCTGCGGCGTGATCCTGCCATTCGCTCGCGTACCAGTCGCTCGCTGGTGCTCGGCCTGGTGGAAGACAAGCTCCAGCAGAGCCAGGCGCGGATCGCTCATCTGGTGCAGATCGCACAGCGGACCGATGACGTGCCGAGCGTGTTCTCCGCGTTGCGGTCGAGCGATCGTTATCAGCGGGCGCGTGCCATCGAGTTTCTCGACGCGCTGGTGCGCACCTGGGAACGCAACACCATCGATACCCCGCAGCTTCTGCGACTGGTGATCGACGAGTTTCCGGAAGAGGAGCGCATCCGGCGGGCCGAGCCCTGGACGGGCCCTCCGCCCGCCGACACCGAAGAGGCGTTGCAGCGCTTTTCCCGCGATCCGGACCCGCTGCTGAGCGAAATCGCTCGCGAAGCGGCGCGCGGACCGGCCCCGAGCCGCCCGCGCAGCTACCCTCCCCCTCAGCCCGACCGAGCCCCCCGCTGATGGAAGCCAATCCCGACCGCCTCACCCGCGAGCTGTTCGTCCGCTCCGCGCTGGACTTGATCTCCGGCGAGACCGCCGCCCGCCTCGCCGACGGACTGACGCCGCTCGATGTGAGCGCGGGCACCGTGCTGTTCGAGAAGGGCGATGCCTCCGGACACTTCTACCTGGTCAGCGAGGGGAAGCTGGCGTTGGAGGATGACGGACAGACGCCGGCATACTTCGGCCCGCGCGCGCTCGTCGGCATCGTCGACATGACGCTCGAGCGTCCGCGACAGCGTCGCTGCCGTGCCATCACGGACAGCCGTCTATTCGTCGCGGACGCCAAGCTTTGGCTGGATCTCATCGACGAGGATCCGTCCGTTGGTCGCGCCGCGGTCCTGCGGGCCGCGTGTCAGTTGTACGACCTCTCCTTGCAGCTCCGCGAGCGCGCAACCAGGCCGGCCCCGCGACGGGTCGCGCTGCCCGCGCCGCCACTGCCTTTGTACGAGAAGATCCTTGTCTTGCGCGAGGTCGCCTTCCTGCAGAACGCCGGAATTCAGGCCACCGCGAGCCTGGCTCAGGTGGCCGAGGAGCTGCGACTGAGCACCGGAGAAACCCTGTTCGCGGCTGGGCACGCCGGCGAAGCGCTCTATATCGTCGCCGACGGCGCCATCGAGCTCGAGGACGAAGCGCTGCACTGGCGCACCCTCTGGGGAGCGAGTGAGCTGGTCGGCGGTGCCGCGGCCCTGTGTCGCAAGCTCGACGCCTGCTCGGCGGTGGCGCGATCCCCCTGTGTGCTGCTCAAGGTCGCGGAGGAGGACTATTCCGACCAGACCGATGAGCACCCCGAGCTGACCCGCGCTGCGCTTGCGTACCTGGTAGGCGAGCGTGACGCCCTCGTGCGCCGCTTTCCCGAAGTCGCCTAGACCCCGCCAGCGCACAGGTCCCCCGGAGCACATACCACCACCCCGGTCGCACTCCGGGGTTGGCACCCGGGCAGTGGGTCTGCGAGACTAGGGACGTGCAGCTGCCCGCCCTCGGTGTGCTTCGGTCTCTGGTTCGGCACTACGCCGAGGTGCTTCGCGTGCTCGACCTCAAGCGCACGGAACAGCCGCTGGTCTTGCCGAACAACCACTGGTTCCCCGATGCGTTTCTCGGCGACCAAACCTCATTCGAGCGTCTGGTCGCGCGCATGCAGGGTTACGCCGGGCTCGAGGACAAGGAAATCGAAGCGCGCCTGCTGGGTGCGACGGACGCCGCGGGCTGCAAACCACAGGGTTGCGGAACGGGCAGTTGCGGCACGGGCTCGACGTCGACGCCGACGGAGGGTCCGCGTTTGCTGCGGTCCGGGGGCGCATGGCTCCTGGAGATGCCCGCAGCCGCCGTCAACCAGCCCATCGCGCTCACCGCCAACGTGGCCCGCTCGCTCGGTCAGGTGCGGCTCGCAGAGGCCGGGCTCGACAACGACGACCCGGGCGTCGCCGAGCTGGCCGCCACGGCGCTCGGTTTCGGCGTGTTGCTGCTCGAAGGCTCGCATCTCTATTCGAAGAGCTGCGGGGGACCTAGTGTCGGTCGCGCCACGGCGCTGGGATGCGAAGAGCTCGCTCTGCCGTTTGCACTCTTCGTGGCAATCGAGCGGCACCGCGTGCGGGCCGCGCTCGGCGAGCTTTCGACCACGCAACGCGCAGTGACGGACGAAGCGTGGGTGCTCGTGCAGAGCAACGCAGCGCTGGTCGAGCTCCTGGCGCACTCACCGGCGCGCGTCGCCCGCGGCGAGTTTCAACTTGGCGAAGCGCGCTCCTGGCTGGCTCGTGTGCTGGGCCTCGGCGGCAGCGGCGCCAGCAAGGTCGCCGATCCGGAGCAAGCGGCGTTGCGCGCGCTCGAGCGCGGCGACGACGTCGAAGACATCGCCGCGCTGCTCGGCAGCAAGGGCGCGCAGACCGCGACCGCTTCCAAGCGAGCGGCCCAGGACGACGTGTCACAGCTGGTCGACGAAGCCCTCGCCGAGCTCCACGCCCCCGAAGCCAACGCCACCCGCAGCACCGCGGCGGAGTGAGGCAGCCCGAGCCTCAATTGACCGCTTCGGGCACGATGCGGTACCAACGTGAACGCCGCGTGCCGCACTGACGGCAGCGTAGCCGAGCTTCGCGGAGCCGTACGCCTCCGAGGAGCACAGCCGCGTGTTCCAGCACCTCGTGCGGGCCCCCGCACCGCGGGCACGCCTGGCCGAGCGCGTGCACCTCGACGACCGACGGAGAGCTGATGTCGAGGGGCCGGTTCGCGTTCCCTCCGGGCTCGAGCTGCCAGAGCCGTTCGCGGGCGTCCGAAACCTTCTCGGCCGCACGCTCTGTCGCCCGTCGCTCACTGCGCGCTGCTCCCTCGCGGGGTCGCCGCTTCATGCGGCAGCATGCCACGCCTTGC
>DASQDA010000895.1:0-3893 GCA_035634435.1 Polyangiaceae bacterium | reverse complement strand
CCCGATATCGTGGTCCTGAACGCCGGCCTCATCGTGCCCTTTGCGCCCCTGCACGAGCACACCTGGGAAACGTTCTCGGCGGCGTGGGAGCACGACGTCAAGGCAGGCTTCTTGTGGGTGCAGGCCGCGCTCCGTCACTTGTCGCGCGGCCGCGTCGTGATGATGTCGAGCGGCGCTGCCATCGGTGGCTCCCCGCTTTCCGGGGGCTACGCTGGAGCCAAGCGCATGCTGTGGATGAGAGCCGACTACGCCAACGCTTGCGCCGCCGAGACTGATCGCAATGTGCGGTTCCAGACGCTCATCCCCATGCAGATGATCGGCGACACCGGGCTTGGCGACGCTGCCGCGAACGCGTACGCCCGCCGCAAGGGCATCACGAAGGAGGCGTTCCTCGCGGGATTCGGGGCGCCCCTCTCGCCCCGTGAATTCGGCGAGCACGTTGGCGCTTGGCTTGCCGCCCCCTATCAAGAAACCGCTCGTGCGTTTACCATCAAGGGCGACACCGGCCTCTCGCCCCTCCTCTAAACGATGTTGAACCCCGACGAACCCTTTACCGAGCTGCGCACCGCGCGCGAGCACTTCCTGGCGCTGGTTGCGGAAGCCCGACCGGACCTGCATCGCTACTGCGCACGCATGACGGGGTCCGTGTCGGACGGGGAGGACGTCGTGCAAGACACCTTGGCGCGCGCTTACTTCATGCTGCCCGAGTTGCCCGCCATGCCGGAGCTGCGACCCTGGCTGTTCCGGGTCGCGCACAACCGCGCCCTGGACTTCCTTCGTCGTTATGAGCGACGCATGAGCGAGCCGCTCGATGCCGACGCTCCGTTCGTGGCCGAGGGACCCACGACGGCGGACGACGCGCTGGCCGGGCAGCAAGCGGTGGCTGCGGCGCTGGGGCGGTTCCTCGAGCTGCCGCCGGTGCCACGCAGCTGCGTGATTCTGAAGGACGTGCTGGGTCATTCGCTCGACGAGATCGCGGCGCAGCTCGAGCTGGCTCTGCCTGCCGTGAAGGCGGCGCTGCATCGCGGCCGCGAGCGCCTGCGCGCGCCGATCGAGGCCGCGCCTGGCACGCCGCCAGGGAGCGCGTCGCCATCGCCGATCATCGCGCGCTACATCGAGCTCTTCAACGCACGCGATTGGGATGCCGTGCGCGCCATGCTGGCCGACGACGTGCGCCTCGACGTGGTGTCGAGGGCGCAGCGTCGTGGGCGGCGGGAAGTCGGGGCGTATGTGAACAACTACGCGAACGCCCACGATTGGCAGCTGCGAAGCGCCTGGCTCGGCGACCGCGAGGTGATCGCCGTGATGCGCGAGGCCACGGCGACGACCGCCGCCTACTTCGTCGAGCTCACCGTCGACGGCGAACGGGTGAAACACATTCGCGACTTCCGCTATGTGCCGTACATAGCCACGGACGCGCCGTTGCGGTTCGACGCAAAGGAAGCTTAGCCAGCTAGGATCTCGGAAACCAGCGTGGGCGGCTTGTCTGGCCTCTGCGTGCCGAAGTCGTCTACGCCTGGACCCGACATGCCGTACACGCCCTTCATGGTCGTGTAATGCAGATCGCGCAGCCAGCGCTTGTTGTAGACGACGTGCTGGTCGGTCTTTAGCTTGCCCGCTCCGCCGCCGATGAGCACCATCGGAAGGTCGGCGCACGCATGACTGCTGCCGTGCATGCAGCTGCCGAACAGGATCACGCTATTGTCCAAAACCGTCTTGTCGCCTTCCTTGATGGCGTCGAGCTTCATGCAGAGCTCAGCCACCTTGCCGACGTTCCACCATGTGATGGTGGCAAAGTCGTGTTGTGAGCCGTGCTGCCCTCCGTTGTGGTACTCCGGGCACGTGCCGCTCGCCGGAGTCGAGCCGCTCGCCGTCCACGTGCGCCGTGGAACGTGGCTGTATGCAAACTCCGATCGCTCGTCTTCGAGCATGTGCGTGATGATCCGCGTCGCGTCACATTGATACGCCATCACGATGAGGTCATTCATCACGTCTGCGTGCGTGCCCTTGTTGTACGAGGCCGTGTTCTGCTTGGCCATGTCCGGCAGCACTTTCGGCATCGTCGGTTTCGTGGGAGGCGCGCAAGCGATGCCACCCATGCCGGAGGATAGCGTCGTCGCTTTCTTTTCCACACTGCGCACGCTGTCCAGGAACTCCTGGAACCGCATGCGGTCCGCCGCCCCGAGTCCCGCCTGGGTGCGGGCTGCGTTCTCGAGCACTGCATCGAGAACGCTCTTGTTGAGTGCGATGCGCTTCTGCGCCTCCGTATCCGGCATCGCCGGCCCGTTCGGCGCCGTCGTGTTGCCGGTGACGTTCGTCAGCTTGTTGAAGACCTCGAGCGGATCCACCAACTTGTAGGTTGGTTTTCCCGCTGAGCTCCAAGAGATGCTCCGACTATTCGCACAAGGCTCCTTGTCGCAGTAGCTGTGCCAGGTCGAAAGGCCCGTTTGCAGCGATGCCAGCGGCGCACCGCCGTTCATGTTCGGAGTTGCCGCCATCGTCTGGTCGAGCGTCGGCGCATTCGCTTCGCTCGATCCGGTGGCGGCTCTCACCACGCCAGGATCGACGCACGTCAGGAACGCACCTGGCTGGCGGCCATGCGCCGGGTCCACGTACGAGCTGCTGTTTGCGTTGAACGACGTACCGTTCTCGAATCCGCTCAGCACCAGGAGCTTCGACTTCAGCGGCTGCAGTGGCTGCAACACCGACGACAGCTGCCACGCCGAGCCCGCGCCCTGCGACGCAGGCTTCCACAACTCGGCGGCGCCGTTCGGCAGGTAAATCGCCATATAGCGGCGACGCGCTTGGGATTGCGCCCATGCCTGCCGCGGCGCCAGCGCTTCGAGCCAGGGCAGCGCGAGGGCTACGCCAGCGCCACGGAGCAGAGCGCGGCGGTTGAAAGGTGGGCTCATGGCATACTCCGGGAGAGGTTGAGGTTAGGACGACGGTAGCGGAACGCTTCGGAGCTCACGATGCTTCGAATCAGCCGCCGCAGCGAAGGAGCACCGCCCCGCCACTGGTTTTGCACTTGATGCAAATACGGCCGGTCCGCGGCGGTGACCACGCGACCAACTGCATAGCTAAACAAGTTGTCCGCTACGCACTCGGCGTACTTCGGGTCGGCGCTGACGGTCTCCGACAGCCCCTCGAGGCCGGAAAACTTGCGACCATTGGGATACAGATCCGAGCTCGGTAGCTCCGTCGCCGGATCGATTCGCGCAGCGTCGGGGTACGTAGTCCGGTATCTGCCGATGGCGTCGAACTGCTCCAGCGACAGCCCGTATGGATCGAACAGCGTATGGCACCCGGCGCACTGCGGGTTCTTGCGATGCTCTTCCAGGGCTTGACGCACGTTCTGCGTCGGATCGGTCGCGCCGGCGTCCAGATCCGGTACATCGGGACTTGGCGGCGGCGGCTCGGTGCACAGCAGGTTCATGAGAATCCAGCGTCCGCGTAGCGTTGGCGAGGTGCGCCGGTCGAGGGAGGACAACGCGAGAAAGCCGCCCAGGCCAAAGAACCCATGCCGCGTGTCGGTCGTTAGCTCCGCCCGGGAGAGACCGGCTCCCGACGGCGCCGGAGTGCCATACAGGCGTGCCGTGGCCGCGCTGACGAAGTTGACGTCCGCCTTCAGAAAGTCGAACCAGGACGCGTCGGTCTTCAAGAACTCCGCGAAGTACGCGTACATCTCCTGCGTGAGCGCAGTCGCCATTTGCGGAGACCAGTCGGGGTACACCGTCCGGTCGACGGCGTGCTCCGGCACCTTCCTCGCTCCTAGCCATTGCCCAGAGAAGTTCTCGACTAATCGACGGCTCTTCACGGGATCCGCGAGCATGCGGTCCACGGATGCCGTCAACGTGTCGTCCTTGAGCAGCGAGCCGTCGCGTGCCGCATTC
>DASQDA010000894.1:0-8181 GCA_035634435.1 Polyangiaceae bacterium | reverse complement strand
AAGTTCGGCAGCTGAAACGTCCGCAGCGCAGGCCAATCGCCGGCGGCTCCCGCCAGCACCACCGGTGTATCGAGGTGCTCGAAGCGCGCGCGGAAGCTTTCGGCATCGATGGCACTCACGCGCTCCACTTCACGGGTGATTTGCATTGAGAGACGACTCCTGCGTGCTCTCACACGCGATCAGAATGCGTGATACCACGCGGCTCCCGCCGGGCTCGAGCATCGGCCCAGCGTGCTTGACGTAATTGTCAGACCGATTCCGCTCGATCCACCGCTGATCTGCGCGAGCGACGCGCGCCTGGGCTGATTTATGTGGCAACAGCACCATAAAGCACGGTCGTTGCTCGACATGGCGGCGCGTCGCGGGAGTTTATGCCGTGATCGTGACGAAGCTCGCCGGCTGGCACGCCCAAAAACACATCAAATAAAGTGCTTGACGTGGCGATGGGCTACGCCGTGACCTTCTCGCCACGCACAGGCGACGTGAGTAGCTGGGCAAAACGAGCCCCTGTTCGGTGGGGGAGGGCGGCTCGAAGTTTGCAATGCCGCGAGTCGAGGAAATCGCTTGACGACTCGGATAGATCTAATTTGCCTGTCGCACTTGAGGTGGGGATTCGTTTTTCAGCGACCGAATCATCTGATGAGTCGATTCACTCGCGAAGGACGCGTGTTCTTCGTGGAAGAGCCAATCTTCGATGCCGCATCCGCGCGCATGGAAGCGTCGGAGGTGCTGCCCAATCTGTGGGTGTGCACGCCTCATTTGCCGGAGAGCTTGCCCCCTCCCGTCGTCGAGCGACTGCAACGCGAGCTCCTCGAACAGCTGGTGCGTGAGCGCGAGGTAGTAAAGCCGATCGTCTGGTTTTATACGCCCATGGCGCTGCCATTCGCCGAGGGCATCGATGCGTCACTGGTCGTCTACGATGTCATGGACGAGCTCTCCGCTTTCCGCGGAGCTCCGCCAGAGCTTCTCGATCGTGAGACGCAGCTGTATGCGCACGCGGATCTGGTTTTCACCGGCGGCCAGAGCCTCTACGAGTCCAAGCGCTCGCGGCACGCGGCCGTCTATGCGTTTCCGAGCAGCGTGGATGCCGCTCACTTTGCGCAGGCGCGCAATCGCGGCGAAGACCCGCCGGACCAGCGCAGCGTCCCCGACATGCGCCTGGGCTTTTTCGGTGTGATCGACGAGCGCATGGACCTCGAGCTGATCGCGAGCTTGGCGCGGGCGCGACCCAACTACCAGATCGTGATGATCGGGCCGGTAGTGAAGATCCCGGAGTCCTCGCTTCCGCGACTGCCGAACATTCACTACCTGGGTGGCAAGAGCTACGGCGAGCTGCCCGCGTACATCGCCGGATGGCAAGTGGCCATCATGCCGTTCGCGCTCAACGAGGCCACGCGCTTCATCAGTCCCACCAAGACCCTGGAGTACCTGGCTGCGGGCAAACCCATCGTGTCGACGGCGGTCAAGGACGTCGTATCGCCCTACGGGGACAATGGCGTCGTGCACATTGCCGACGAGGGGTCGTTCCCCGCGGTCGTCGACGCAGCTTTCGCTACGGATCTGAATCAACATATACAAGTTTGTGATCGTGTGTTGGAGCGCACGTCTTGGGACAAGACGTGGTCCGAAATGCACGAGCTCATCACCGGCTCGGTCGAGCGCAAGTCGCGCGCTTCTGTGCCGCAGAAAGGCAGCAGTTCATGTTCGACTATTTGATTGTAGGTGCTGGTTTCGCAGGAAGCGTTCTGGCAGAGCGTTTGGCGTCGCAACTCGGGGCCAAGGTCCTGATCTGCGACAAACGGCCCCACGTTGGCGGAAACGCCTACGATCACTACGATGATCATGGGCTGCTCGTACACAAGTACGGTCCGCACATCTTCCATACGGGCTCCGCTCGCATCTTCCAGTACCTCTCGCAATTCACGCAGTGGCGCCCCTACGAGCATCGCGTGCTCGCGAGCGTCGACGGCAAGCTGCTGCCCTTTCCGATCAACGTCGATACCGTCAATCGCATGTACGGCCTCTCGATGAGCCCGGAGGAAACGGCGGCTTACTTCCGGCGCATCGCGGAGCCCATCAAGCACGCTCGCACCTCGGAGGAGGCGGTCGTCGGCAAGATCGGACGCGAGCTCTACGAGAAGTTCTTCCGCAACTATACGCGCAAGCAGTGGGGTCTCGATCCTTCGGAGCTGGACGCCGCGGTGGCCGCTCGCGTGCCTGCTCGTACCGACCACGACGATCGTTATTTCACCGACGAGTTCCAGGCAATGCCCTTGCACGGCTACACGCGCATGTTCGAGAACATGCTGGATCATCGCAACATCTCCATCGTGCTGAACGCCGACTACCGCGACGTTGCGCGTGAGGTGAAGTTCCGCGAGATGATCTACTCGGGCCCCGTGGATTCTTTCTTCGATTGTCGTTACGGCAAGCTCCCGTACCGATCGATCGACTTCAAATTCGAGACTCACGGGACGCAGTGCTTCCAGCCCGCAGCCGTCATCAACTACCCGAACGAGCACGCCTACACGCGCATCACCGAGTTCAAGTATCTGACGGGCCAGACGCACCACAAGACCAGCGTCGTGTACGAGTTCCCCACCGCGGAGGGCGACCCGTATTACCCCGTTCCCCGTGCCGAGAACGCCGAGCTCTATCGCAAGTACAAGGCGCTGGCGGACGCCGCTCAGAACGTGCGTTTCGTGGGTCGTCTCGCCACTTATCGCTACTACAACATGGACCAGGTGGTGGGTCAGTCGCTTGCGATGTTCGATCAGATCAAAGGCAGCGACACCCTCGTCGACGTCGCAGGAACCCGCGCCGCCTGAGCACCAATGCAGAACGACCCTCCTCTCGCCGGCCTAGGGGTTCTCGGCTCACTGGCCCCGCAGCACGAGGATGACGCCTCGACCCACGGCTATCCGAGGCCGCAGCTCCGTCGAGAGGAGTGGATCTGCCTGAATGGACCCTGGGAGTTTACCATCGACCAGCAGGGGCTGGCGGTGCGCCCGGACGAGGTGGAGTTCACGTCCACCATCCAGGTCCCGTTTTCGCCCGAGGCCCCTCTCAGCGGCATCGGGGACACGGGGCTCTTCAAGGCCTGCTGGTACCGACGTACGGTGGCGGTACCCGCAGATCTGGGCGACGAGGAGCGCTTGCTCGTGCGCTTTGGCGCGGTCGACTACGAGGCCACGGTCTTTATCGACGGAGCGCCGGTTTGCTCCCACGAAGGCGGCTACACGCCGTTCTTCGCCGACATCACCGACTGGATCAAGGGTAAGTCGGAGTTCGTTCTGGTGGTGCGCGCCGAGGACGACCCGGCCGACCTGGCCAAGCCTCGCGGTAAACAGGACTGGCAGCGTGAGCCGCATTCCATCTGGTATCCGCGGACGACCGGCATCTGGCAGACCGTGTGGATGGAGCGCGTTCCTGCGACGCACATTGCGCGTCTGCGCTGGACGCCGAGCTTGCAGCGCTGGGAGATCGGTCTCGAGGCGCGTATCACGCGTGGCCAGCGTCGCGCGTTACGTCTGGGTGTCCGCCTGCGCGCTGGCAACGTCACCCTGGCCGATGACGTCTACTCGGTGGTTGCCGACGAGGTCCACCGCCGCATCGCGCTGTCCGATCCGGGTATCGACGACTTCCGCAATTTGCTGCTGTGGTCGCCCGATGTGCCCACGCTCATCAAGGCGGATCTGCGCTTGATGGACGAGAACGGCATAGTCATCGATCGGGTGCAGAGTTACACGGCCTTGCGAGCCGTTGCCGTCCAGGGCGATCGCTTCGTGCTCAACGGTCGGCCCTTTCCGCTGCGCCTGGTGCTCGATCAGGGCTACTGGCCCGACGGCGGCATGACCGCGCCCGACGACGCCGCGCTGCGCCTGGACGTGGAGCTCGCCAAGGCCATGGGCTTCAACGGCGTGCGCAAACATCAAAAGCTGGAGGATCCGCGCTACCTCTACTGGGCCGATCGTCTGGGCCTGGTGGTCTGGTCAGAAATGCCCAGCGCCTATCGCTTCACGCGCCGCTCCATCCAGCGCATCACCACCCAGAGGATTGAGGCCATGGAGCGCGACGTCAGCCATCCGTGCATCGTTTGCTGGGTGCCGTTCAACGAGTCCTGGGGCGTGCCGAACCTCCCGGACATCCCCGCCGAGCGTCACTGGGTGCAGTCGATGTACTACCTGACCAAGTCGCTCGACCCATCGCGCCCCGTGATTGGCAACGACGGTTGGGAGATCACTGCCACCGACATCGTGGGGATCCACGACTACGATGCGGACCCGGCCAAAGTCGAGCAGCGCTATTACGCGCACGACATCTTGCCGAAAACGTTACAACGAGAACGCCCAGGCGGACGCATTCTGGTGCTGGAGGGACACTCAGGCTCGTCGCTGCCGATCGTGCTCTCCGAGTTTGGCGGTATCGCGCTGGCGCGCCCCGGCGAGGCGGTATGGGGATACTCACGCTGCCGCACCTCCGAGGAGCTGGCCACCCGCTACGAAGCCCTGCTTTCGGTGGTGGGACGTCTCCAGGTGTTTGCCGGGTTCTGTTACACACAATTTGCCGATACGTATCAAGAAGCCAACGGCTTGCTTTTCGGTGACCGCACGCCCAAGTTTCCGCTCAAGAAGATGTTCCGTGCCACGCGACGACACGAGCACGACCAGCCCGTCGACGAGCTTTTGGATCGTACGATGGTTACTGATGGAGCACCGCTCTCCGAGCGTACTCCGAACTCACGCTGAAGAAGACGGTAGGTAGGGAGCCTTGTCTCATGAAAACCTCCGAAATCGAGCTCTGGGGCGGCATCGAGTGCACAGTAAACCGCGTGGGTGATACGTTTTTCGACCAGGTCGAACGCACGGGCCACGCAGGACGACTGGATGACCTCGATCGTCTCGCGGCGCTGGGTACGCGCGCGCTGCGATTTCCGATTCTGTGGGAGCGCACTGCGCGCTCCGGTCTCGGATCGTTCGATTTCGCCTGGGCGGACGCGCGAATGCAGCGGCTCCGCGAGCTCGGCATTCGTCCCATCGTTGGCCTGGTTCATCACGGCAGTGGGCCTCGCGGCACCAGCTTGTTGGAAGAGAGCTTCGTCGAGGGGCTCGCGGAGTTTGCCCAGGCGGTTGCCGAGCGCTATCCATGGGTGGAAGACTACACGCCAGTCAACGAGCCGCTGACCACCGCACGCTTCAGCGCACTTTACGGGCACTGGTATCCGCACGCCCGCGATTCCCGATCGTTTCTGCGGGCGCTGCTGGTGCAGACGCGAGCCGTCGCTGCTTCCATGCAGGCCATACGCAGCGTTACGCCCCAGGCGCGCCTAATCCAGACGGAGGACTTCGCGTCCGTGTTTGGCTCTCCGCGTCTGAAGTATCAGGTCGATTTCGAAAACCATCGCAAGTGGCTCAGCATGGATTTGCTGTTCGGCAGGGTGACTCCGCGACATCCGCTGTACCGCTATCTGCTGGACCAAGGTGTGGACGCCGAGCAGCTCCGCAAGGTGGTGGAGCAGCCTTGCCCGCCAGATATCGTCGGCGTGAACTACTACGTGACGAGCGACCGCTTTCTGGACGATGGCGTGTCTCGCTACCCCGTGAGCGCTATCGGATCCAACGGCCGCGACCAGTACGCGGACGTCGAAGCCGTGCGTGTGCGACGCAAGGGCATCGTCGGACATCGTGCGGTGCTTCTCTCGTGCTGGGCTCGCTACAAGACTCCGCTGGCCATCACCGAGGCTCACCTGGGTTGCACGCCGGAAGAGCAGGTCCGCTGGTTGAACGAGGCCTGGCAGGGCGCGCGCGCGGCGCGGGCAGCAGGAGCCGACGTTCGTGCCGTCACGTTGTGGTCCGTATTCGGAGCCTATGACTGGGACAGCCTGGTGACGAAGGCTCGCGGCCACTACGAGCCCGGCGCCTTCGACATTCGCGGGCCGCGCCCCCAGCCCACGGCGCTGGCACACGTCGCCAAAGAGCTCGCCGAAAACGGGCAGTCGCGGCATCCTCTGCTCGTTGCGCCAGGCTGGTGGCGGCGCCCGGAACGCTTGGTGTACCGTCCTTCGGCGGCTCGCAAGGCGACGCGTTCCGCGTCCCCGTCCCAGGTGCAACCGATATTGATAACGGGCGGTGGGGGCGCGCTGGCCGAGGCTTTTCGCAAGGTCTGCGAAGAGCGGGGGCTCATCGCACACACGCTATCGCGTGCGGAGCTGGACATTGCCGACGCTGCCTCGGTGGAGGCCGTGTTGGGACGCGTCGAGCCATGGCTGGTAGTGAACGCTGCCGGGGTACCCTGGAGCGAAGAGGGCGCCGATCAGGCCGAGCGTTGCTATCGCGCCAATGTCGAAGGACCGCGGCTGCTGGCGCATTGGTGTCGCGACCACGGTACGCGGTTGTTGACCTTTTCCTCTGCGCTGGTCTTCGACGGTCGCAAAGAGTGCCCCTACGTGGAGTCGGATCCGCTCAGTCCGACCACCGTCCTGGGGTTGAGCCACGCAAGCGCCGAACGACTGATTCTGGACAGCTATTCCGAGGCCCTGGTCGTGCGATCCGGCACGATTTTCAGCGCCGCTCCGAGCGCGGGTCGCCTGTGGGATGCCTTGCGACGGCTCCAGCGGGGCGAGGCCGTCCCGGCCAGCGCGGAGCTATTTTGGTCGCTCGCGTTTGCGCCGGATCTGGCGCATACCTGCCTCGATTTGGCCATCGCTCACGTCACGGGCACCGTGCACTTGGCGCACCAGGACGCTCCGAGTATCTTCGATTTCCTCCGCGACTTCGCGCATGCGATGAGCATCGATCCCAAGGGCCTGGTGCCTGCCAGCCGTGAACAGTGCCGCATCTCGGCGCGGCTGCCGCAACGGGCGACGCTTGCCAGCGTGCGGGTGCCGCCTCTGGCAAGCCTGGAGGCCGTGCTGGCGCGCCTTTCGCACGACGTTGGGGTACAGCGGCACGAGTCGCCCGATCGCGCCGCGTGAACCTTGCCCTGCGCCGGTGTGAGGCATGGGCGGCGGCACGCTGCGTCAAGGGCTGAGCAACAGGGCTGTGCGCTCGATCGACCAGTACGCCGCCAGTGTTCCCATCACGTAGACAGCGCTCCTGTGGGCGAAAGCGTTACGGTGCCAGCTGGGGTGCGCCGCCTTCCACAGCAGCCAAGCGATCGCGATCAGCGCCAGCTGTCCCACTTCCACGCCCACATTGAAGAACAGGAGCGCCAGCGGAGTCTGGTGTGGCGGTAGCCCGACCTCGCTGAGCACGCCGGCAAAGCCGAAGCCATGCAGCAGCCCGAAGGCGAACGCCACGAGCCAAGGCGCACGGCGGGTGAGCGACATGTCCGTCCTCCTGGCGCACTCTACCGCCAGCAAGAGCACCGACAACGCAATGGCGGCCTCGACCGGCACGGGGGGTAAGCTCACGACATCGAGCGCCGCCGCTGCCAAGGTGATGCTGTGGGCAAGCGTGAATGCCGTGACGGTCCACCACAACGGGCGCCGAAACCCGAGGAGAAGCACCAGGCCGAGGACGAACAGCAAGTGATCCAGACCCCCGACGATGTGCTGGACGCCGAGCCGCGTGTAGTCGAGCGCGAGCTGCATGCGGACCCGCTTGTCGGCGTCCGCTGGTACACCGCGCACGCGCAGGCTCGGCGCGCTACCGCTGACACTCCGCAGCAGCTCTTGCCCGCCCAGCCAACGGATGTGAATCATCACGTCGAGCGTGGACCCCTCGAGGCCAGGAAAGGCAATGGCGCCGTCGAGACCCGTGGTCCCGCAGTCCAGAGCTGCCTCCGCCAGCTGACAGTGCTCCGGGAATATCGGCTCACCCTCGGCTGTCCCGTAGCTGGTAGTCGGAGGGACCCACGCCACCTGGAAGCGTCCGGGCGCAAGCTCGCGCAGGGCGAGCGTGGCCGGCCGCAGCGCGTGTGCGGAGGCGAGGGCCGGCTGGCAGCAGATGAGTAGCGTCAGGAGGAAGCCCTGAGCCCAGCGGCGCATCAGCGAGCGCTCTCGACGAAGCGATAACGTGCGAGCGTTTGCTGCTCGGCTTGCCGCCGCAAGGCTTCGCGGCGCGCCAGAAGCACGTCGTTATGCAAGCGCGGACGCAGCTCGTCGAAGCTTGGTACCCCGCCTTCTACCCGCTCGAGGCGAACGAGGTGGTATCCCCGATCGGATTCGAGCAGCTCCCACCT
>DASQDA010000893.1:0-2087 GCA_035634435.1 Polyangiaceae bacterium | reverse complement strand
TCCATCGGAATCAGCGACTACCCTGCCTCGTCCTGCGCACCTCGCGCTTCTTTCCCGAAGAGGATGACGTGGTGGAGCGGCGCGCGGGGTTCGACGACGCCAATCTCAAGCTGAATGAGCTTGTGTATCGGCGCGTGGATATCGAAGACGTGGTCAGCGCCCTGCTGCTCGCCATGGACAAGGCGCCGGCACTGGGTTTCGGCAAGCTCATCATCACCGCAACCACGCCTTTCTCCCGCGAGGACGCCGCCGAGCTCGGCCTCGACGCGCCCGCCGTGTTGCGACGCCGCGTGCCGGGCTACGAGGCTATCTACGCCAGGCAAGGTTGGAAGATGCTGCCCGCGCTGGACCGGGTCTACGACAACACGCGCGCCAGAAATCTGCTGGGCTGGACTCCCCGATACCATTTCGCGCGCGCTGCGCAGCGTGTCAGCAGGCCGCGATCCGCGCAGCGAGCTCGCCCGCGCGGTCGGATCGAAGGGCTACCATGCGGCATGAGCTCGCGTCTCGCCGATTGCATGGAGCAATTGGCATGACCGACCTGCATGCGACCGAGAAGTTCGCCGACCTGGCGAGTAACCTTCCCGTCAATGCATCGCCGAGAACGATGTCACCGTCACGTGCGAGTTGTGATCGGCACTAGCTTCCGTCGACGACTCACCGCGGGTGTCGAGGGGATCGCCGCCTGCTCAAGTGTCGTTGGCAATCAGCAGCCGCAATCGAAGTCGGGTGGTGTGACGTCGAGCACGAAGCGCTGCTTGCCGGTCTGCGGCTGCGCGAGACGGTTGTCCTTGCCGAGTACCTCGGGGTTACCGTCGCCGTCGGCGTCGAACATCGCGGAGGGCAGGAAAGGCGAGCGCTGGTGCGCGTCGAACGTGGCTGGCTCGAGCTTGCCGCCGCCATCCTTGAAAAGCGACCAGCCTTCGCCGCGGTATTCGTTGCAGCCGCTGCCGGCCTCTGCCGTGACGGCGACCCACTTGCCCGCGCTGCCTTCGAACACGTTCACTTCGGGCTTGGCGCTGCCGTAGCGGACCCATGGACCCTGCTGCTGCTCCGCTTCGAAGCGCTTCTGGTTCGCCGCGTAGACGGGCAACGCTTCGAAGGCGTGCAGCGCGGTCTTGGTCTCACTGGGCGTCGCGCTGCGCCTTCTCAGGAGCGTGGGGGCGGGGCGGTCGCTGGCGCGTGCCCAGCGTGCCGGCCTGCAGGCGGTGCTCGGCTCGAGCTCGGCGGCGAGGTAGCTGCCCTCTTTGCCAGCGAGCTCGGCGAGCTCGCGCGCGACCTGCGGCTTCGGCATCGGGCTCTGCCCGAAATCGCCGCGCCAGGCTTGCCGCTGCCCGAAGTGGGCGATCGCACGCGAGAGCACGACCAGGCGCTGCACCTTCGCTCGGCACACCTCGCCGGCCTCGCCGAACAGCACCAGCAAGCTGCCCGCGAGCTCGCGGCGCGCACTCGGTAGGCTCTCCGTGTCGGCCACCGAGAGCACGCTGTCGAAGTCGACGAACTCGAGCGTGGCGTCGGGCTTGCGCTCGTGCCGCTCGAGCAGCACGTACGGCTTGTCGCCCTGGTGCAGAACGAACGCGAAGTCCGGGAAGCTCACGACGCCTGGCGGAGTTGCCACGAGTGAACCCAGCATCTCTTCGCGGCCGATCTTGAGCTTGCCATCTTGCTCGAGCAGCACGAGCTGCTTGGTGCCGACGTCGCGGAAGCTCTTGGACGTATAGGTCTGTTCGAAGCGGGCTACCACAGTTTGCCCGAGATCCCTGATGTCCAGCCCCCGCACCCCGACCTCTGGCTTGTGCGCGAGCATGCCCTTGCGATCGACGAGCCAGCGGTTGCGATCGAAGCGGAAGGCTTGCACACCGACGCGCTTGATGCCGACGAAATCCTTGGCGTAGAGGCCCTCGTATTCCTCGAAGTCACCGCTGGCCTGCGCGGCGCGCCAGGCTTCGATGAGCCCGCCGATGGCGGCGTCGCGGTTGGGCTTCGGCGCTGCGGGCGGAGCCGAGCTGGCCTGCGCTGCGACGGCCTGCGCAGCGCTCGCCGGCGCTGCCGCCGAAGCACGAGCCGCGGGACCGGCCGACGATCGT
>DASQDA010000892.1:0-1803 GCA_035634435.1 Polyangiaceae bacterium | reverse complement strand
GATAGCTCATCGCCGCGCCGGCCCTGCCTGCCCTCAATCGGATTCGCGAGGCGAGCTCTTCAGCGCTTCGGCCGGAATGGAAGTGCGCTTGCGATCGCCCATAGGCACGAACGCTCGCTCGTCGTAACCAGTGTAGATCTGGCGGGGACGCGCGATCTTCTGCTCCTTGTCGAGCAAGAGCTCCTCCCACTGCGCCAGCCAACCCGAGGTTCGCGGGATAGCGAAGAGCACCGGGAACATGTCCGCGGGGATTTGGAGCGCCTCGTAAATCAGGCCGGAGTAGAAATCGACGTTAGGGTACAGCTTGCGAGAAACGAAGTAGTCGTCCGACAGCGCGATGCGTTCGAGCTCCAGCGCAACGGAGAGGAGGGGACTCTTCTTCCCGACGATGTCGAACACACGATCGGCCAGGCGCTTGATGACGCGAGCTCGAGGGTCGTAGTTCTTGTACACGCGGTGACCAAAGCCCATCAGACGTCCGCCCGCGCCGCTCTTCACCTCCTTGATGAAGCCGGGCACGTTGCTCACGTTGCCGATCTCGCGCAGCATGCGCAGCACGGCTTCATTGGCACCGCCATGCAGCGGGCCGTAGAGCGCTGCCGCGGCGCCGGCGACGGCGACGTACGGGTCGGCGCGGGAGCTGCCAACGCCGCGCATGACGTTGGTCGAACAGTTTTGCTCGTGGTCGGCGTGCAAGATGAAGAGGACGTCGAGCGCCCGCACGATCTCCGGATGCACCTCGAACTTGGGCTCGGCGATGCGCTTCATCATGTAAAGGAAATTTTCCGTGTAGCTCAGCTCGTTGCTGGGATACACGAACGGCATGCCAACGCTGTGTCGGTAGCTCCAGGCGGCGAGCGTCGGCATTTTGGCGATCAGCCGAATCATCTGGTTGCGGCGGATCTCGTGATCCATCACGTGCTTGGCTTCCGGATAGAACGTGCTGAGCGCGCTCACGCTCGCCACCAGCATGCCCATCGGATGAGCGTCGTACCGGAACCCATCGATGAACGTGCGGACGTTCTCGTGCACGAAGGTGTGATGGGTGACGTTGCGCGTGAACTCGGAGAGCTCGGTCTGTGTGGGTAGCTCGCCGTTGATCAGCAGGTAGGCGACCTCGAGATAGGTGGCGTTCTCCGCGAGCTGATCGACGGGATAACCGCGGTATCGGAGGATACCTCGGTCGCCGTCTATGTACGTGATCGACGAACGGGTCGAACAGGTATTCATGAACCCGGGGTCGTACGTCATGAGCCCGAAGTCCTGCTCGTCCGCCTTGATCTGACGCAGGTCGTTCGCGCGGATCGTGCCTTCCGCTATCGGCAGCTCGTAGCTCTTGCCGGTGCGGTTGTCCGTGATGGTGATGGTTTCCTTGGGCATCTTCGTTGTCTGCTGGCGCCAGGCGAGAGGGTGGAACGCCGATACTTTCCCGAAGGGTACGTTGCCGCAAGCCCTCCCAGAAACTTCTGCAAGTTTTTAGGCCAGAAGCCCCAACTTTCGGCATTGGAAACTTCCATGTCGTCCGTGGCCGAATCCCGTTTGCAAGGTGCCGCAACCCTGCTGCTTGGTCTGGCCCTGGGCTGTGAAGGAACGCTTTCGGCCGAGGACCCTGCCAGCATGCGCGCTGAGCCCGCCAGCGCCACCGTGCCGCTCGGTGAGGACGACTGGTCCCATGTCCCCGTTCCACCAGCGGATGGGCCCGAGCTCGCCCCACTGGCGATGGCCGTCCCGATCCGGGTGAAACCGCGTACGGACGCCGAAACGGCAGGAGTCCTGCGGGTGGGCGCGCGGGTGGCGCGCTCC
>DASQDA010000891.1:0-7524 GCA_035634435.1 Polyangiaceae bacterium | reverse complement strand
TCTTGGCCGTAGACGTCGGCTGTGTCGATGAAGTTGAGTCCGTGCTCGCGCGCGCGATCCAGCACCCGGAAGCTTTCGTCTTCGGACGAGCCAACCTGATGCATGAACGACTTTTCGTCGGCCTCCCCAAAGGTCATTGCGCCGAGGCACAAGACAGAAACGCGAGTGCCCGTGGTTCCCAACTGGCGGTACTGCATGCGCGGGAGTCTAGCGCTCGCCGCGCGGCTCACTACAACGGCTTTCTGCCCTCCGCCCTGCGTGGCACGGCGGCTCGTAGGCCGTTCAGCGACGCCATGAACATCGGAGGAGCTTTCAGCGGCGACGTCGGGTCGCGACCTCAGCGCTTGCCGAGCACGGATTCCACACGCGCCGACACCCGTTCGACAACGGCGGCGATCTCTCGGCCCATCTCAGCAGCGAGGCCTTCGACTTTCTTCGCGTCCAGACCTGCGCGTTGCTTGAGCGCCGCGGTTGCTCCTTCATCGAGCTGCTGCAGCCGAGTGAGCGCCCGCTCCGCCGCCTGTTCGATGCGGGGGTCCAGCGCCCGCAGCGACTTGCGTGCGGCGCGCAGCATCAGATCGATCCCGTCCGCCAGATCCTCCGCAGCAGCACGCTCGTCGGTGGAATTAGACAGTGCGGGCGCACCGTTTTGCGGCGGCACACCGCCGGTCGCAGGGATACCCCCCGGTGCATGCTCCGCCGCGGCGGCAGCTTGTTCGGCTTCCCTGGATGCAGTTTCGTTGTTCACGGGTGCTCTCGATGCATGACGCATGCCGTCAACTCAGCGCGGTTGGAGCGTGCGTGCGGCGTAGTGCTATCCTCCGCCGGAAGACGGCGTTCGTCCGTCTCGAGGTGAGTCATGCTTAAATCCTTGTTTTCGCGCTCGGTCGCCACGCGACGCGGCGCGGTCCTCAACGCGCTCCTCTGTGCCACGCTGCTCCCGGCATGCAGCTCCGAGGACAACGAAGATGGTCTGAACATCGGAAACGGCGGTAACGCCAGCGGAGCTGCCGCGGGATCGAGCGGGACGCCCCCAAACACCGGCGGTGGTGGCGGTGGCATTGCGTTGCCCCCCGCCGGAGGCGAAGGCTCCGGTGGCGCCCCGTCACCCGAGCAATGCACCCCAGCGGTGGTTGGCTTGCTGCGCGACTTCAGGGCCGCGCATCCCAACTTCGAGGAGTCCAACGACCGTCAAGGTTCGGAGAAGGGTATCGTAGCGGCCGACCTCGGCGCCGACCGCAAGCCAGTGTTCGTCGGCGGCAACATGCGAACGGTCACCACTGCTGCTGATTTCGATCAGTGGTACCGCGATGTTCCGGACGTCAACATGACCTTCGAGCACACCATCACCTTCGAGGTGGGTGCCAATGGACGCGCCGTCTACGATAGCGCCGCGTTCTTCCCGCTCGATGGGCGCGGCTTTGGCAACGAGGGCGGAGGCGGTCGCCAGCAGCAGCAGCACAACTTCCACTTCACGTTCGAGCTCCACATGCAGTTCCGCTACCGCGGAGGCGAGGTATTTACTTTCCGTGGTGACGACGACGTGTTCGCGTTCGTGAACAACAAGCTGGCGATCGACCTGGGTGGTGTTCATTCGCCGGAGTCGGCCGAGCTCAACCTGGACGAGGAAGCCGCGCGCCTGGGTATCACTCCGGGCGGGATCTATGCGCTGGACCTGTTCCATGCCGAGCGCCACACGTCACAGTCGAACTTCCGTGTGGAGACAAACATGGAGTTCACGAACTGCGAGCCCATTCTGATTCGCTGAGCGCGGGAACGACTGCGGTGTGCGTCAGCGCTGGCGCGCACCGCAATGCCACGAGGCCACAGCGCGCGGGGCAATCGGCTACGCGTCGAGCGCTTTGTGGCCACGCCTAGAGCCGTCACATTGCCGCCCGGCCCCACGGTCTCCGCGAAGAGCCACCGCTGAAGTGCCGACCGCGTGCGTGAGCGGGGCTGGCACAGGCGCTGCATTCTCGCGCACATCCCGCCGTGCGGTGAGAAGAAGGAGTCCCATGACACTGGCGCAGAGCACAACGAAGTTGATGCACCCGGAGAGAAGCGACCTGATCGGCAAGTTGGCTCGGGCCGGGTACATCGCGAAAGGGGTCGTGTACGGGGTGGTCGGCGTGCTCGCGGCGCAGGTGGCCATCGCGAGTGGCGGAAAGCTCGCCGGCGAGCGAGAAGCCGTCGCGCATCTCGGCCAGCAGAGCTTCGGTGGCGTGTTGCTGTGGCTCATTGCAATCGGCCTGTTCGCGTATTCAGGCTGGCGCTTGATCGAAGGCGCGCTGGACCCGCACCGGCTCGGCAACGATGGGAAGGCTCTGGCCCAGCGCTTCGGCTTCGTGCTGAGCGCGCTGCTGAACGTGTTGGTGGCGGTGGCTGCGCTCCAGCTCGCCATGGGCGAGGGCTCTGGGCAGGGCAGCTCACGAACCTGGGCTGCGAGCCTGCTGGCGAAGCCGGCGGGCGCCTATTTGCTCGGTATCGCGGGTTTGGCCGTTCTCGCGTTTGGCGTCAATCAGATCTACGCGGGCGTCACCACGAAGTTCGCCCGGCAGTTCGAGCTCGGCCGAGCGAGCGAGCAGATGCGCAGCTGGGTGCTCTGGAGCGGGCGCGTGGGTCGCGCGGCGCGGGGCCTCATTTTCGCAATGGTCGGGGTCGGCTTCGTGAAGGCGGCCATCAGCTTCGATCCGGGTCAGTCGCGGGACCTGCCGCAGGCCTTGGGCGACATCGCAGCGCAGCCCTTCGGACGCGCCCTGCTGTTCGCGGTGGCCACGGCGCTAGCCATCTACGGAGCTCACCTGGTGACCACCGCGAAGTACCGCAAGCTGGGCGCTTATTGAGGCGACGAGCGCGGCAACCCCCGGGCCAGAGCTGGCGTCCGGGGTCGCCGCCCTGCCCGCAAGGCTTCAGGTCCCAGTGCGCTGCGGCACTGCTACCTGCAACCCACGCTGCACCTCACCAACCCAAGTTGGGCACGTCGCCCGCTCGGTGGCGACGACAGCGACATCGCGCCCGCTTGTCGACGCCAGGGCTATGGGTTACCCAGCGGTTCAATGCAGCGGCTCGGTCTCTTGCTTTCCGTGGCGGGGTTGGTCCTCGCTTGTGGGTCCACCCCGGAGGCTGAAGCTCCCCGACCGCCGAAGGCTAAACGCGGCGCGGTTCAACGTGTCAAGGCCGAGCCGGAAACGTTTATTCCGAAGCGCTGCGCGCGTCGCAAGGGGGAGTGCATGCCTCCGCCGCGCTGGGTGCAGCGACTGTGCGACGGCATCTATCCTGACGTCGCCTTGCACAT
This sequence comes from Polyangiaceae bacterium, assembly GCA_035634435.1. Classification (GTDB taxonomy): domain Bacteria; phylum Myxococcota_A; class Polyangia; order Polyangiales; family Polyangiaceae; genus PMG-095. The sequence continues at coordinate 4,229 of DASQDA010000891.1, read as the reverse complement.
GTTCCGGCCGGGCACGCCCTGGCAACGTATGTACATGGTCGTCCGGGCGGAGCCGTTCAACGCGTCTGGCGGCATGTCGCTACTCGGCGAGAAGCTCGAGCGCCACGAGGAGGTGATCGCTTTGCGGCGACGGCGCAACGATGGCGAGTTTCAGGCCGGTGACAACGCCGGTTACGATGTGCTTCGCTGGAACGGCGCGTGCGCGACCATCCACGATGGCGATTTCACCAAGCAGATGCCAGTGACGCGCAGTTACGCTCCGTTCGAATGGCGGCGGCTGAGCCTCGAGCTGCGACTGGCCCTGGAGGCGCAACCGCCGATCGCTCGCACCTACGAGGCACGTCGCAAAGCGTGCAACGGTCGCAGCATGGGCCGTGTTGCGGCCGAGTGTGAAGAGTACGACAAGAAACTGATGGATGAAGTGGTGAGCTACGTTCGCAGCGGAGCGAAGCTTCCCAAGCCAGGAAAAGTGCCCTGAGTGGGTCGGGGGCCATGACACACGCACGCACGAGCGTCGTGGCGGCAGCCGCTCCCAGCGTCGAACGGTGGGGGCGCTACGCAGGCTGGAGCTTGCCGCTCAGCATGGCGCTTTTGGGCGGCGCGCTGTTGCTGCTGTTCATGAGTCATCGAGACTTGCCCATGGTCGATCTGCCGCAACACGCGGCCCAGATCGCCACCTGGTGGCACTGGGACCATCCGGATTATCGTGCCGGTGAATACCTGGACCTGAACCTGCGCACCCCGTACCTTCTCGCTTACGGGTTGGCGCGTTTGCTCGCTCCGATCCTCGGCGTGGTGGTCGCTCTCAAGCTCGTGATCTGGCTGGCAGTGATCGCCACGATGATCGCTTTCACCACGCTGGCGAAGAAGCTAGACCACGACCCCTGGCTCGGGCTGCTGGGGTTGCCCGTCGCCTTTGGCTACTCGTTTTATTTCGGCTTCGTGAGCTTCGTCTCGGCGACGCCTCTGGCCATTTTCTGCTGCGTCGCCGCCTTGAATCACCGCGGGAATCCGGGCCTGCGCTCCGGTGTGCTGCTGTCGGCGCTTCTTTGTCTGACCCTTGTCTGTCACGGCGTCGCCTTTGCCATAGCCGGGGCTACCGCCGGTGTGCTCTTGCTCGGTGGCGGAGGCGCGTTCTGGGCGCGCCTGCTGCCCTGCGCGCCACCGCTGGCGTTGGCTGCGGTGTGGTTGCCGCCGGGCGCGTCCATGGCTCGCATGGGCAGCGACGTCTGGGAGGTGGACGCTTTCCGTGGACTCAGCCTCCCCGCTGCCATCGTTGGCATGGACGCTGCGGACCCAGTGGCGCTGACGCTCGGCAGCGTGCTGCTCGTGCTGTGCTTTCTAGCTTGTGGCAAGCTAGCCCGGCGGCCCGAGCGCTGGATCTTGCTGCTCGTGGCGGTGGGCGGCTATTGCTTGTTCCCGGCTTCGTTGCGCGGCTACGGCTTCATGCCGGGCCGTTTCGCGGCCTTCGTGTTGCCCGGAATCGTGCTGGCCTGCTCGCCCCGTGCAACCGACGCGTTCTCCGCGCGAGGGAGCGCTTGGCTTCGAGGCGCGATGCTGGCTTTCGTGGCGGGCTGGCTGGTGCTTTTTGGCATGCGGCTGGCGGCCTTCAACCAGGAGACGGCGGCGTTTCACCGCCTGATCGACCGGCTACCGCGCGGGTTGCGCGTACGCTCCATCATCTATGATCGGGCGGGAGCGGCCTTCCCGGGTATGCCGCTCCACCTGCACCTGCCCGCGTATTACCAGGCAGAAAAAGGCGGCTTTCTGGGCCACTCCTTCGCGATTTATCCAAATTCGGTCTTGCGCTTGCAGAAGGGAATCCGTTCCCCCATACCGCCCGCTGGCGAATGGTACCCGGAGCTGTTCGATGCAGCCGTGGAAGCGCCTCGCTTCGACTACGTCATCGTTCGTAGCCGTTCGGAGCGCGCGTACGAGCTCTTCGCGAGCGCCAGGGTGCCCGTTCGACTCGATGCTCACTACGGCGACTGGTGGGGCTACCGACTCGGGGGTTAGCGCAGGTCGGAACCGAGGTCTTAGCGCACCTGTTCCAGCGCGTTGCTCACGCGAGCCCGCTCGTGCCGCGGCACGCCGAGTGAGCCCAACATGCGAGAAGTGTCGAGCAGGCTCGCCTCCTCGGCGAGCCGCTCCATCAGGTCCACCCGCAGCGCGCGTGGACCTAGCGCCACGTAGCCCAGCGCAAGCCATGCCTTCGCACCGAGCGCACCGACGGGGTAGGAAGCTCTGCCGAGGGTGGCTGGGATGCGACTGCCCGACTCGTACACTGCAAGCAGCGTTGCCCGCTGCAGCAGCGCCGCCGGTCGCAGTAGAGCAGGGAGGTGCACGCTGTAGCGGCCCACCACCACCCCACGCTGTCTCAGCAGCAGCTCTTCGCTGAGCTCCAGAGCCGAGAGGGAACCCGAAAGCTCGTCTTTGCGCGCGCTGCCAAGGCCCTGCTCCAGCTGGTACGCGATGGCGCGCAGCGCGCCCACGTCGCTGCGCCCGAGCTCACGCACGGGAGCAAGTAGCCGCCCGCTGACATCGCGAGCAAAGGCCAGCAGGCGACGTTGCAACCGACTGCGAAGCCCAGGTCCGACCTCCTCCATCCCGACAAGCCGTACCTCGGGTGTTGAGAGCGAGGCGCCGCGCACGAGACGGGCGATGACGGTTCCCTTGACGGAAACCTCCCCGTTGCGGGCGAGCTCGAAGGCTTCGTGGGTAGCCTCGGTCCAGGCCTCCAGCTCGTGCAATCCGTCGCCAGCTCCTCCCGGGCTTACCGCCAGCAGTCGGTCACGCAGCGGCTCCAGGCCGGCAAACGGGCGGAACGCGGACGGATCTTCGCTGCTCTCGAGCGGTCGTGACACCCGCGCAGCCGGACGGGGCATCGACGTGCGCGCGCGGCGCTCCACGAAGCGGTCCACCAAGGCAGCGTGGAGGGCGTCGCTCAGGCGGTCCTCGAGCTGTGCGAGCTCCGCCTGCCAGCGCGCAGGTTCTTGCACCAGGTTCGCCTGGTTGGCCACGAAGGCCCAGGTGCGAAGGCGCGAGATGCGCGCCATCAGCGTGTCGATGTCACCGTCCACGCGCTGGAGCTCGGAGAGCTGGGTCGCCATGAAGTCGCTGCGAAGCGGCTGTCGCTGAACTTCTATAAAGAGCTCATGCAAAAGCTCGACGTGAACCTCGAACAAGATCTTGCGAAAGTCGGGAATCTGACAGATCTGCCAGAGTAGCTCGATGCTGTGGCGGTCACGCAGACGACACAACGCGGGGTCCAGCCGCGACAGCATCTCCAGAGCACGCAGGTCGTCACCGCTCGGGCCGCTGGTGAAATGAACCGCTGGTGGCGGCGCTCGCAACGACTCGAGCAGGGCCTGCAGCGAGCTGAAGTCGAGGTCCGAGTTGCGATAGCGCAAGCGCCGTACCGGCTCCAGCTGATGCATCTCCACGCGCGTTGCCTGGGCGCGTTCCAGCTCGAGGGGCAGCACCGTACCGAACGAGCCGTCACGCGTGAAGCGTCCAGCGCGTCCCGCGATCTGTGCGATTTCGGCGGGGTCGAGGTCGCGGCCCTTCTGCCCGTCGAACTTGCGCAACGAGGCGAATGCGACGTGGTGGAGATCGAGGTTCAGTCCCATGCCGATGGCGTCAGTGGCCACCAGGTAGTCCACCTCGCCGGACTGGAAGAGCGCCACCTGCGCGTTGCGGGCACGCGGCGATAGCGCGCCGAGGACGACGGCCGTGCCGCCGCGTGCAATGCGCAGCCGCTCAGCCAACGAGTAGAGCTCACGCAAGGAGAAAGCCACGACCGCGCTCCGCGGGCGCAGCCGTGAGAGCTTGCTGCTGCCGACGAACGACAGGCGCGAGAGGCGAGGGTGCTGCTCGCAGTGCGCCGCTGGAACCACACGGGTGAGCACCTCGCGCATGGTGCCGGCCCCCATGAACCACGTCTCCTTGCGGCCGCGCGCGTGCAGCAGGCGGTCGGTGAACACGTGTCCCCGCTCGTCGTGCGTCGCCAGTTGAATCTCGTCGACGGCAAGGAAGTCGACTTCGCGCGTCAGCGGCATCGCCTCGGTCGTGCAGATCCAGTAGTCGGCGCGCCGCGGGACGCGCTTCTCCTCGCCCGTCACGAGCGCCACGCGGTCCTCACCCAGCCGCGCGCTCACGCGGTCGTAGATCTCCCGCGCTAGCAGCCGCAGCGGCAAGCCCAGCAGGCCGGAGTGATGCTCCAGCTTGCG
>DASQDA010000890.1:0-6475 GCA_035634435.1 Polyangiaceae bacterium | reverse complement strand
CCGACCTGAATGTCCCATTTGCCCCTAGAGCCAAACTCGCCGTAAACGTCATCGACGTTGATCTGGTACAGACGCTCTTTTTCGCGCGCCCAGGCCACGAGCTGCCCGGTGGCGCGTAGGTAGTAACCGCTGTCTCCGAAGGGGTGGTCCAGCATATGACCGACCACGAAGCGGCCGCGGAGGTCGTGCACCGTCTCCCTCGGCGTGCTCTGGAGCTCCGGGTACTTGTAGCCGGCGTAACCGATGTCGAGCTCGAGGCCGCCGTAGAGAAAGCCACCGGCCCACTCGAGGCGATCGACCTTGGGCGGCCCTTTGGCCCCCATGACTGCCGCGGTCGTAGTGCCGTCCTGTTCGGTAGGAACCGGGATGCGCGTCTGCTTCTCCGTCGCGGAGGCGGCTTCGGCGGAGTCCGCGTCGCCGGAGTCCGCGCCGCCGGACTCCGCGTCGGTCGCTTCCGTCTCGGCGCCCCCCGCAGGCGACTCTGCTTGAGCATGCGCGGCAGGCGCGCAGAGCAGCGTGTTGAGGGCGAGAGCTGCGCCGGCGCACGCAGCTCGAGTTCGGAAGCTCTGGAGTGAGGCTTGGGTTGCCAAAACGCGCCGGACTCTACACGAAACCTCGGGCTTGCGTCAGTTGATCGTGAAGGGCGCCGACAGCCGATTCGCGTCCATGGGATCGGCGCTCGCGCTGACGTGGACGGTGTACTCGCCGGGGGTGAGCTGCCAGCCCGTGGCGCCCCACAGGCGCAGATCGCGGGCGGGCACGCTCAGCTGAACCTTCTGCGACGCTCCCGGCATCAGCGTCACGCGAGTGAACGCCTTCAGCTCCTTCTTCGCGGGTGGCGGCATCAGGCCAGTGTTGGCAGGGTACCCGACGTAAAGCTGCACGATTTCCGTGCCCTCCATCATACCGGTGTTGGTGACGGTGACCTCCACGTTGACACGCCCCGTCGCTTTGACGCCAGCCGGGCAGAGCACCTTCAAGTCGCTGTACTTGTACGTCGTATAGCTCTGGCCGTAGCCGAACCAGAAGCGGGGCGCGGTGGCGTTGGCTTCGAAGCGGCGGTAGCCATGCAGATACTCGAACATGATGCTGCTCGCCGTGTTGCCGAACACCGGGTAGTGCATGGGATTAATGGCGACGGTGAAGGGCAACTTGCCTGAGAAGTTGATGTCTCCGAACAGCAGCCGTGCGGTGGCGGTGCCGCCCTCCTGACCCGGATAAAAGGTTTGCACGACCGCGTCTGCAGACGCGGCCCAGTCTTCCATCACGATCGCGCTGCCGACCGCCAGCAGAACCACGATCTTGACGTTCGGATCGGCTGCCCTGACGGCGTTGATGAAGGCCGCGGGCTTCCGCGCCCCCCAGTGCCTGGGCTCGGCACCACTTAGCGTGAGCGAATCGCGGTCGCCTCCGCCGGCGTAAGCTTCCCCCTCATCCTCGTGAGCCATGGTAACCGGAATGATCGCGACCGTCTTGCCGACCGCGGCAGCAGGCTCGTCACCCTCGGTCACCGTCACGCCGGGCATGGTCATGGCGCGGGTGCGGATGCCTTGCACGAACGAGACCGCCCGCGCGGGGTTGGTGTTACTGCTGCCGCGATCGCCCAGCCCGTGAGCGCCCATTTGCGTCGTTGTTCGGGGCACGGCGCGGTCGGGCCCGAGCACCACGATGCTCGCGACCGTTGCCGTACCGAGCTCGCCCACCTTCTTGCCGAGCGGGAGCACGCCGGCGTTTTTGAGCAGCACAGCACCCTTCTCCGCGCTCTCTTGCGCGAGCGCGATGCTGGCGGGGTTGTTGACCATCGTTTCGTCGCGCGCTTGTCCTTGCTGCGTGATGTACGCTGGCGTCAGCTGGCCAAAGGTTCCGCGCACGTTGAGCACGCGGCGGGCCGCGCGCTCGATCTGCATCTGCTGCGCAGTCCCGAGCTCTGCGAACGCGATGTTCTTCGGCATCTCGACGTCGAGCCCGGCAGTGATGGCTGCGGCGCCTCGGCCTCGTCCCATGGTTGCGGACCAGTCCGAGACGACGAAACCCGTCCAGGCCCAACCCCTCTGCGGGCTGGCGGGCGTGGTGCGCAGGATGTCCGTGAGCAGGTGCGGATTCTCGGTGCTGTTGACGCCGTTGACGTTGTTGTACGCGGCCATGATGCAGGCCGGATCGCTCTTCTCGACGACAATCTGAAAGTTCCGAGCGTAGACTTCACGCAGGGTGCGCTCGTCCACGATCGCATTCACGCTATCTACGCGAGGCTCGCCGCCACCGCGATTCTCGTCGGTGTTGTTGCCCGCCCAGTGCTTGGGGCACGCCGGCATGCCCGTGGGGCCTTCCTGGTGCCCGCGCACGAACGCCGCACCCATTTCGCCCAATAGCACGGTGTCCTCACCATAAGTCTCCTGGGCACGCGCCCACTGCGGGTGGCGGAGCACATTGATGGTGGGTGCCAGCATCAAGTCGCTGCGCATGCCGCGCAGCTCGACAGCCATCACCTTGCCGATGCGGTACTCGAGATCGAGGTCAAAGCTCGCTGCGCGCGCCTGGGCAACGGCGAAGGTGGTCGACTTCTCGCCGACGACGCCGCGCACGCCACGTGGGCCATCGCGCATCTTGAACAGCGGGTAATTCGCGCGAGCAACGCCGAGCGCTTGAAAGCACGTCTGGTTGGAATAGTCGCAGGTCGGTCCGCCGCTGAGAATCTGTAGCTTCTCCGGGAGCGTCAAGGCCATGAAGCTGGACTGAGCAGTCGGGGTGTCGTCGCGGATCACCTTGGTGCGAGTGAAGGTCGGGTCCTCCTGCAGGGGGAAGCCCGCTGAGCAGGTCGGGTCGTTCTCGGCGACCGGCGCCATGCCCGCGCCACCTGGAACGTTGCCGGTGTTGCCCGAGCCGCCCGACGCAGTCGCCCCACCGCCCGGGGTTGTGACGTTGCCCGTGCCCGCGTCGGGGTTGCCCGTCGTGCCGCCGCCACCCGGAACACCGCCGGCGCCTGTCCCTGCGGTGGGGTTTCCGGGGACATTGCCCGTGTTCCCCGTATTTCCCGCGCCCACGTTGCCAGTGCCCGCGCCCGGTACGCCCGGCACGTTGCCGGTGTTGCCCGTGTTGCCGGTGCCGTCCATGCCACCGCCGCCGGGGACGGCCTCGGGGCGGTCACTGCACGCTGCCCAGAAGAGGGCCAGCAGCGCTGTAGCAAGAATGTTCCACAGCCACTGGCCGCGGCCGATTACGGGATTGTGCATGTTCGGGAAGCCTTCCGAAAACTCAAGCTGCCGTTGAAGACCCGTACGCAACAGAACCACGGGGCGCGGGGGCAACGTGAGCACTGAGCGGAAGTGATCTCTGAGGCGAGCTCATGTAATTTTACGGCGAGAGTTGAAGCGAGTCTCTAGGGATGCGGACCAAGTCTTAAGACGACCAGCGTAAGGCTGGAGGCTCGGCAATTTCGTTCGATCGGCGCTGCGACGAGACCCGACCTGATGCTAGCAACCCCGTCCTGTCTGGGGCAGCTAGCGTCGTGCGCCCGCTGGCCGCTTGGGATACCAGGCAAGCGGACGATGTCAAGAGTCGCCGCGTCGGTCCTTGCCACTCCGTTGCGGGGGTCGCGCAGCTCGACGCAGCGCGTAGCCCTACCAATCCCAGCGGTCGCGCTGCAGGGCCTAGGGTGATTTCCCAAGGGTCAGCGCGCTGCAGCTTGACGCGCCTCGAATAGTAAACCTCGCTTCCGAGTCCGCTTGGCGCTGAGGGGGAGATTTATGGAACCGGTTCCCGTACGGGCCCCGCGCTCCAGATGGCGCTTTGCTCTTCGACCCTACGCACGATCTCGGCGACGAGCTCCGAGATGGGCCGGTCGTGCGTGTCGATGCGCTGACCCAGTTGCGCCGCGTTACGCGCGATCTCGGCGTAGCTTTCGGCAACCAACTTGCCCAGCCGGCGCCGCTCGCGTCGCGCCCGCTCTCGCTCCTGCACGACGTCGAGCGGCGCCCACAACACGAACGCGTGGATTGGCAGCTCGAGCCCGACCGCCTTCTTGAGCTCAACGATGTGTGAGGCCTGCGAGAAGACGTACTCGACCACCACGTGGTCGTAGCCTGCCTCCAGGAACACCCCTGCGACCCGACCGGCAGCTCGGTAAGTGGTTCGCGGCCGCACCATGCCGGGGCGGCGAGCCACGATGAAGTTCCGCAGGTCGTCGCCGTGAACGCAGGCTCCGTTGGGAGCCGCGGCGGCGAGCGCGCGCGCAACCGTGGTCTTGCCCACCCCTGGCGGCCCACTCAACAGAATCAGCCGCTGGTGCATGCCGCATTGGTGTACTCCGCCTCCCGCCATGCGTTCAGCATTTCTGGGCGTTGCCTGGTGCTAGCGGCATTTCTCTCATCCGACGCAGGTCCGGGCGCCATTGCGCGGACTCGGCCGGTTGGAATGGGGCCCCTCCATTGCTCCCCGCGCATGAGTTGGATGCCGTGTCGGAGGCTGCTCGCTCGGTGCGGGGGGAGGGGCCTCGACGAGGTTAGTATCGGCAGCCACCCCTTCGTGGCTCAGAAATATCGGGCAAGCGAGGGACGCGCAGGAAGCCTGCAACCGGCTGAAGGACCAACTTTCAGTCGCGCCCACGGCGTTGATTCGAACGGGCTCGTTGCCGGCGCGCAACCAGCGTGCTGTGACTTGGAATGTTCTACCGAGTGTTCGCTCAGACGCCCGAACGCGGGCTCGATCTGGCGCCTTGGGTACGCAACGCGAGGCGCTTTTTCGAGGCGACGCTCGAGATTCTGGATGCGCCGCCGCGAACGCCGGCTGACGACAGCGCGCTGCCGAGCTGGGCGCTCGTGCGGATTGCGAGCGCTCGTCGCGCCTTTCAGGCCGACTTTCGCGTGGAGAGCCGTGCGGCGCTCGCCGTCGATTGGGACGCAGCGCGACGCGCCGAACGCAACGGCTCCGCTGGCGGCATGGGCGAGCTTGCCGCGCGTTGCCCGCAGATCTGGGAGCTGAAGCCAGCGTCGGAAGCCAGCGAGGCAGCGACGTTGAACCTCTGCGCGCTGCTCGCGTCCGTCGCGCTGGGACCGGTGCTACCGCCCGACGAGTCGACGTTGTTCGGCATTCGCGGGGCCATGGAGCGACTCGAGCGACTCACCGGGCCGAGCTTGAGCCGCTGAGCTTGCTGGAAGCCGTCGCGCCGGGGGAGCTCGCTCAGCGCGCGATCAGCACTCGCTCGAGCGGAATGGCGGCAAGCGCCAGAGCGCTCTGCTGCAGGGCACACAGCTCCCGAATTCCCGCCAGACCCAGGTCGACCATCTGATCCACCTCGCTGCGCGGCACGGCTGCGCCCTCCGCGGTGCCCTGGACCTCGACGATGTCGCCGCGCGCCGTTGCAACCAGGTTCAGGTCGACACGGGCGGCGCTGTCTTCCACGTAACAAAGGTCGAGCGCTAGCTCACCGTCGACGTGACCGACACTCACGGCGGCCACCTGATCGCGGAGCACGGGACGTTTCAACGTGCCTCGTTTCTCCAGGTGGGCGAGCGCCGCGACCAAGGCGACCCACGACCCGGTAACCGCCGCGGTGCGCGTGCCGCCGTCCGCCTCCAGCACGTCGCAGTCGAGGGCGATTGTGCGTTCGCCCAGTTTGCCCAGATCCACCGCCGCGCGCAGGGCCCGCCCGATGAGTCGCTGAATCTCGCGTGTGCGTCCGCTGAGAGGGCGGTCGCGGCCGTCACGATTCTCGCGGCGGCGAGGGTTGGCGCGAGGGTGCATCTGATACTCGGCAGTGACCCAGCCCTGACCCTTACCGGAGAGGAACTCCGGTACCGAATCGTCAATCGAGGCCGTGCAAAGGACCACGGTTCCGCCCGCACGGTACAAGACCGAGCCTTCTGCAAGGCGGTGGAAGCCCAAGCTCATCTCGACCGGGCGTAGAGCGTCCAGCGGGCGATCGGTGCGTTTGCGCGGCGGCATGTGGCGCCGGGTTAGCATGGTTTGTGAACGACTACAGCCATGGCAGCTTAGGCAACGTGAGGGACGCCCAGCAACTACGCATCTCGGAGGTCTTCTCGAGCCTGCAGGGCGAAGGCCCAAGCAGCGGCGCCCCCTCGGTTTTCGTCCGACTCGCCCTATGTAACCTGCGCTGCAGCTGGTGCGACACCAAGTACACCTGGGACTTCGAGCAGTACCGCTACGAGGACGAGGTGACCGAGGTGCCGGTCGCGCAGCTTGCGGCCGAGCTTGCCGCGGCGCCGGAGCAGCGCGTCGTGCTCACGGGCGGGGAGCCGCTCCTGCAGCAAGCTGGCCTGACGCGCCTGCTGGAGCTGATTCCCGCCAGCATTGCCGTGGAGGTAGAGACGAATGGCACGCTGGTGCCCGAGGAAGCGCTGCTTGCGCGCGTGGATCAGTGGAATGTGTCGCCCAAGCTCGCTCACACGGGCGACCCGCTCGCACAACGCCTGCGCCCTGCAGCGCTGACCGCCCTGGCGACGAGCGCGCGCGCATATCT
>DASQDA010000889.1:0-2126 GCA_035634435.1 Polyangiaceae bacterium | reverse complement strand
CGCCGACCATCCGGAGCGATGCGCCGACCACCGATGACCGCTCGGAGCCCGAAGTGTTGCTGTGCACCATCTCGCTGCGGCTCTGGCGCAGCCTTGGCGGGGGTGAGGCCGAGGGCGCGACATCGCTGCTGGTCTAGCGCGAGGGCAGAATGTTCTACACGAGCGTGAAGCGCTGATCGGAGTGCGTCCGCCGACGGACGGACGTCCGCGGGCGGGGCAAAGGCCCGGACGCAGGGGGCGCCTGCGTGCTGGTCTACGCTGGCGGCGCCCCCGTGTGCCCCGGGCAGCGATGAACCGCGCGTTTGAAGCGGATGTGCCGCAGAGCTCCGTCCCTCCGCCGCGAGCGAGCGTGCGATCAGCACGCGAATGGAAGCGGCTGCGCGAACGCACGCAGAGGTGGCATGGCGCATGCTCCGATGGTGCCCGACAGCCCACCGAGGAGTGTCGCCCATGAAACTGCCATCCGAAAAAAACCGCTTTGAGCTCGTCGTCTGCTCCACCGTCGTGTTCGCGCTACTCGCTTTCCCCGCGTGTGACGAGGCGTCGGATTCGAGCGCAAGCGCGTCCATTGAAAGCTGCTTTGGCCTTCGCGCGCTGCTGGGGACGGACGAGCCGATGCCCGGCCGGCGTTACGTGGGGGCAAACGGCTTCGAATTCGCATCGCTCGCCGGCGTCACGCTCAGCCAAGCGGACGTCGAGCAGTGCGAATCACTGGAGAGCTCGGCATTGGCGCTGGTTACCAGTGGCGCGCCTGGAGCATCGCTTGCATACCGCACGTCGCGCTTCCAGGTACGCATGGCTCGGGGCCTCGCAGATACGGCGGCGGGAGTTCCTCTCCGGCCCGACGCGCTACTCCGTGTCGCCAGCGTCGCCAAACCTTACCTCGGAGCTCTTGCCGCGCTGCTCGCTACGGAGGGTCGGTTGGATCTCGACAACACCGACGGCGCGCACACCCTCGCCGACTACTTGCCACAGACTGTCGGTCGCATCGAGTATGCGGACCGCATCACGGTGCGGCAGCTCCTCAACCACACGAGCGGTGTTCCCGACTACTTTGGCGAAGCGATTGGTCCTGCCTGGATCACGCACGTGTTGGACAGCCATCGTCGCGGGCGCGGCGTCACGGAAGACGAAGCGCTCGAGCTGGTGTATGGAACGCCGGCTGACTTCGAGCCGGGTACCGCCGGCAACTACTCCAACACGGGCTACCTGCTCGCGGCACGCGTGCTCGATCGAGTCCTCGGGCACTCGTATACCGAAGCCATCCACGACCGCTTTCTGGCGCCCCTCGCGCTGGACGAGACCTACTTCGAGAAGCACGATGCCTTTGATCTGACGCGGCTCTCCCACGGGTACCGCGACGCCAGCGAGCTTGGACAGAGCTTCTCTGACTGGTTCGAGGTAGACCAAGGCTACGGCTTTGCCAACGGCGGCGTGGTTGCGCGAGTTGACCAGGTAGCCGCCTTCTTTCGCGCTGTCCCGGGCGGCAGAGCGCTCCCGCAAGGTATTCGGTCCGAGCCGTTTCTGGCAGCCTTACGGCCGAGCGATTCCCCAGGCTATGGCAGCGGAATCCAGCGCTCGGACGACTGCTATTTCCATGGTGGAACCTTTGCTGGTTACAGCAGCGTGGCGTTCCACTGCGTTGCTCGCGACGTGACCGGCGCGCTGTTCATCAACTCGAGCGTGCCCGAGCACGAGGCCGCGCTGACCGTGCTGAGTGAGGACCTCATGCGGTGAGCATCGGCTGCGGGCATGCGGCGCCGTTCGCATGGACGCGGACTGCAGGCGCGTGGCGCGAAGGCAGTCCGAAGCCCATCCGGATCTACCGCTTGTCGCCGCGAGCGCTCGTGCGCAGCCATGCCGCCGCGAGCGCCGCCTCCGCAATGGCGTCGAGCAAGTACACCCGGGAGATGCGCTGGCGGTAGACATAGTAGACATCAATCGCAGCAAAGCTCAACGCGGACAGCACGGCGATAGTTCGCGTCTCTGGCGCAACGCTGCCGCGCTGGGCGGCGTGCGCTAGCCCGGCGCCGGTGCTTGCCGCGAGCAGCCCCACGGTCCGCACGAGCCAGCGGTCCGCCTTGGGCCCGGTCACCGCTTCGAAGGTCTTCAAGCTCAAGAGCGGC
>DASQDA010000888.1:0-8045 GCA_035634435.1 Polyangiaceae bacterium | reverse complement strand
GGCACCTTCCCACCAACGGGCACTGCGCCACCGAGCGGCACTGCGCCACCCAGCGGCACTACGCCACCCCCCGCGTCCCCGCCGGCTGTTCCGGCGCCGCCAAGCGCCCCGCCGTCCGCCGGTACAGCGCCGCCGCCTTCGCCACCCAGCGGCGCGGCGCCGAGCGCGCCCCCGACCACCAGCGCTGCGCCGCACCGGACGGCGCCGATCCCACCTTCCCAAGCTCCCGCACGGGCACCGAGCGCAGCGCCGCCGGCGCCGCCTCCGCGTTGAGGGCGAGCACGCGCTGCCGCACCACCGCGCGGCGCTCGCGAGCCCTCATTCTTCGCCGTGCTTCTTGCGCCGACCATGCGTGATCTTGCCAGGGGTTTCCACGGCTCGTGAGATGGCCCTGCTGCCGAAGCGTGCCGTGATGGCGTCGAGCGTGGACCCCAAGCGGTCCGTGTGTGCGCGGAAAAGCTCGAGCTGCCCTTGGTCGCGCCGCTGCAGATTCGAGAGAGCCACGCCGAGTAAGCGCACGGGCTCCAGGATGCGCGCGCTGTCCCAGAGGTCAACGGCAGTGTCGCGGATGAGCTTGCCGTCGTCCGTTGGCGTCGGCAGCGTCTTACTGCGGCTCAGCAGCGGGTAGAGCGGCTCCGGCTGCTGTGCGGAGTCGCGTGGCAGCTTCGAGCCACGCGCCCGCCCAAGCTTGATCTTCAACGTCACCGTGCGACCGCGGTAGCCATCGTGTCGCAGCCGACGCGCGACGGCTTCGGCGTGCGCTGTCAGCACGGCTGTCACGCGCTCGCGGTGGAGCACGTCCGTCTCGAACGTGTTTTCCTCACCGTACGACTTCGGGGCACGCTCGGGCTCCACCGCCCGTTCGTCGAGCCCGCGAGCAAGCGCCTGCAGCTCGCCCGCACGCTCCCCGAGCGTGGCTTGCAGACGGCGGACATCGAACGACGCCAGCTCGGAGAACGTGCTGATGCCCAGAGCTGCCAGGCGTTCTCCCAGTACCGGGCCCACGCCCCACAGGCTGCGGATGGGCAACGGGTCGAGAAAGGCGCGAACCTCGCTAGCCCGCACCAGTCGCAAGCCATCCGGTTTGGATCGGGTACAAGCAATCTTGGCTACTAGCTTGTTGGGAGCGACGCCGACCGAGACGCGCAGGCCCGTCGCTTCATGCACCGCCCGCTTCAGCTCGCGTGCGAGCGCCTCCGCCCCACCGAACAGGCCCACCGAGCCCGTGATGTCGAGGAACGCTTCATCCAGCGCGAGCGGCTCGATCAAGGGAGTGAAGCGCGAGAATACCAGGTGCACCTCCGCCGAAACCGCCGCGTAATGAGCGATGTTGCAGGGCAGGAAGATGCCGTGAGGGCAGAGCTCGCGTGCGCGAAACCCAGGCATGGCGGAGCGGACGCCGAAGCGCCGCGCCTCGTACGAGGCGGCCGCAACGACACCGCGGCCAGAAGTCGCCCCGACGATCACGGGCTTGCCGCCGAGCTCCGGGTTGTCACGCTGTTCGATGGACGCGTAGAACGCGTCCATGTCCGCATGAAGAACCCAGCGAGGTGCAGCGAGCATCGGGCGGCCCGCAGTGCACCTCGGCGGCGCGCCCGCGGCAAGCCGTTCCGGTGTAAGCTCCAGGCGCTCCTCGAGCTTGCCCATGTCGGACCGTCACCAACACTTGCGCCGCTTGCTCGCAGCTCACGAGGTCAGCGAAGCGGCAGACCTCGCCTACCGCGATCGCATGCTGCAGCTGGCCGCGCGTGAGGACGCGTTCGAGCGGAGCGCGTTCCAGCCCGGTCACTTCACGGCCAGTGGGTTCGTGCTGTCACCTGAACGCGATGCGTTGCTGCTGATCTTTCATCGCCGGCTCCAGCTGTGGGCGCAACCGGGAGGACACGTCGAAGTCAGCGACCCGGATCTCCTCTCGGCGGCGCGACGGGAGGTTGCCGAGGAGGTCGGGCTTTCGGACTTACTGGTGGAGAACGAGGGCCGAATCTTCGACCTCGACGTGCATTCCATCCCTGCTCGTCGGGAGGAGCCCGAGCACGAGCACTTCGACGTCCGGTTCCTGTTCGTGGCGGCTACGCGTGAGTTTCGCGCGAGCACCGAAGTCGCTGCGTGCACGTGGGTGAGGCTGTCGGAGCTCGACGACCAGGTGCGAGATGCCTCGGTCCGGCGGGCCGCAAGCCGAATTCGGGCCCGCACTGCGCACCAGCGCTGAGCTCCACTGTTGCCTGGTGACGTAGGCGGCTCGCAGGAATCGCCGCTCGAGGGGGTCCGCTCGTGCTAGGTTGTGCTCGGTCACGTCAGGTGTTGGGCAGTGGTGGCAGGGGTCCTATGCGAGCGAACGTAGTTTCAGCGAAGTGGTTGCGCCGGTGTTCGTGGCCGATAGCCTTTGCTGCAGGCGTCTCGTGCCTCGCGGAGCCGCAGGATCGCTGTGATCCGCTCAACCCGCAGCCGGATTTGCCGTGCTTCGGTCCGGACGACGGCAGCGCCACGGGCGGCAGCGGCATCGGGATCCCTATGGGCGGCAGTGGCGCCAACCTCGGAGGCGGCACCAACCTCGGAGGCGGCACCAACCTCGGAGGCGCGCCGCCGACGAACCCCCCGGGCGGCAGGGGCGGTGGTGCGGGAATCGTGGGCGCAGGCGGCTCTGGCGCGGCGCCGAGCAGCGGCGGAGCGAGTAGCGGCAGCGGCGGAGCGGCTAGCGGCAGCGGCGGAGCGGCCAGCGGTGGCAGGCCCGACCCGGGCAACGTCGGCGGGAGCCCAGGCGCAGCGGGCGCCGGCGGCGGGGCGTCCGGTGAGGCTGGCGATAACAGCGGGGGTACCGGCGGGGGAGGCGGTGCAGGCGAAGGCGGCGCAGGCGAAGGCGGCGCAGGCGGCGCAAGCGAAGGCGGCGCGGGTGAGGGCGGTTTCGCCGAGGGCGGCGGTGGTCCTGCGGCTGGGGCAGCCGGCGACCGCGGCTCCGACGCCCAGTCGGCGCTCTGGGAGCGCTGACCCGCCCGCGAGCTCCACGGTTCCCTACTGGCAGCAGAGGCGGTGGGGCCCGCGACCGAATCGCCCCGCTGGCGCGCCCATAGTGGAAAATTGTCGCGACACAGAAAGTAGCCGATTGTCCGGAGGCCGTGGCCGGCGGCTTCCTCGCTGTCCTTCTCTGGCTCGTTGCTGTCTCTCTGCCGGTCGCGACCGCCCACACGCCAGCGCCGGCCGCCCGCCCCGCGTGTGAGTCAGCTGTCGCGGCGAGGTCGGCTTCTCGCACGTTTCTCGACGGCGCGGCGCGGCTGCAGCGGGCCGAGCGCGACGCAGGGGGTTGCCCAATGGCGTCCGCGCGGAGCAGCGCGCTCCTTACACCGGGCGCCCGGCCCCCACAGCGCGTCGAGGGCTCTTGCGGTTCGCACCTCGGTTCAGTGGGGGGCGAGCTACCGAGCGCCTCAGCGCCTCGGAGGTCGCACGTCTTCGCAGCGCGCTCGCTGCGGGACGGCCTCAGGCTCTCTGTGGCGGCTCGGGCGCGTCACTGGCGCCCAGTTGGTACTTTTTGGCGCACCCTGCCACGTGTTGGGACGTGGAGCTGTGGCCGGGAGGCGCGGCTCAAGTCTCGGTCATCGCCGGCAGCTCGAGCCAGCTTGTCTTTGCCTGGCGAATGGCTGCCCGCGCAATCTGCCGAACGAGGGGCTCGTGGGAAGGGTCAGCGGACACCTGGAGCGGCGGTCCCGCGCAGAACACGCCTAGAGGCAGATCGTCGGCGATGCGAACTACCTCGTACATTCCTGCGCCAAGACGACCGATTCGGTACGTGCGGCCGGAGATTTGGACCATACGGGTTACAGAGAGCATCGGGCCTCGGTTTCTAGGGCTAAGTGTGGTGCTGCCGGCCTCTGCCACGAGGCCTCGGCTGCCGTCAATGCAGCTTCCAGGCCAGCGATCCGATGGGGCAGGTGTGGCCGCGCCCCCCTTGGGAAGCGACCCCCGGAGGCAGCGACCCTCAGCGTGGCTCGGACGTGCTCCCGCGGCTAGTGGCGCGCAGGTAAACACCTTGGATCTCGCTTTCGTCCAGAAAGCCGGCAATGCCTCCGGCGGGGTCGAGCACCACCAGCTCCCGCGTGCGTGACGCCAGCATGCGTTCGAGTGCGGTGTGCACGTCGTCTTCTTCCCTGACGATCATGCCGACGCCCGTCAGGTCAACCGCCAAGGTCAGATCGAGCAGGTCGGGATTGGCTGCGAGCGCGCGTAGCGATTCGGTGGTGATGACGCCGAGCAAGCGTCCGTCTTCGTGCAGGACCGGAAACACGTCTTGCCATTCGTCGGCCGAGCGCGTGCGCTGCAGCACTTCCCGTGCGGACGCGCGCAGGCGAAAGCTCACGTACGGGCGATCGCGAACAATCAGGCTGCCGACGCTGACGCCGCGCAGGACATCGAGGATCAGATCGTCGCGATGCGCGGGCGAATCGCGGCGCGTGGGCACTTGTGCTTCATAGAGCGAGCGGTGTCGCAACGCGACGAAGGCGATGCCTCCCGCCAGCATGAGCGGCACCAGGAGGTCGTAACTACCCGCTAGCTCGCACACGAGCACCAGCGCGGCGATTGGCACGTGCGCGAGCCCGCCATAGAAGGTGCCCATTCCAACCAGCGCGAAGGCGCCGGGGTCGATACGGGGGTCTTCGAGCAACAGCGCTGCGGCTTGGCCGAAGGCGCCCCCCAGCAAGCCGCCAATCACGAGGGACGGACCGAAATCACCCGCGCTACCGCCGGAGCCGAGCGTGAGCGCGGTGGCCACGGCTTTCAACACGGCGAGCAACGCCAGCATCTCCACGGCGAACCAGCCGCGCGGTAGCCATGGCATGCCCGTGATCGCCAGCTGGGCGGCGCCGTAGCCGCCACCAAGCAGGCCGATGCCGCGTCCCTCCGCGCCGAGCTTGGGGCCCAGGAACACGAGCAGCGACGTCACCAGAACGCCCAGCACGAGGCCGCCGAGCGCGGGCTTCAGCCACTCCGGCAGCGGCAGGCGCGCGAAGATCGCGCGCACACCCTTCAATAATTGCACGAAGCCGATGGCCCCGACGCAGACGACGAGCGCCATCAAGGCATAGAGCGGCAAGTGTCCCGGCACGAACGGATAGCGCGGTGCGTGGCTGAACAGCGTCGCCTCGCCGAAGAACGAGATGAACACCGAATAGGAGGTGACGCTCGCGAGGACCGAGGGGATCAGCGCGTCCGATTCGAAGTCGTCACGATGCAGGATCTCGACGGCCAACAGCGCCGCGCCGAGCGGCGTGCGAAAGACGGCTGAAACCCCGCCGGCAAGCCCCGCGACCAAGAGGATGCGCCGCTCGCGTTCATTGACGCGCAGCAGACCGGCGACCAGCGAGCCGAGGGCGCCGCCGATCTGCATCGTTGGCCCTTCGCGTCCGCCCGAGCCGCCAAAGCCCAAGGTGAAGATGGACGCGAGTGCCTTGATGACAGGCACGCGGCGCCGCACGTTCCCGCCGTGCTGGTGGAAATCGCGTATGATGGCGTCGGCTCCACCGCCGCGCGTTTCAGGCGCAAGCCCGCTCGTGAGGATCCCGCCCAGCAACGCGCCGAGCGCTGGAAGCAGGACCAGTAACCAGGGACGAAAGCGCGTAGGCGTTGGATCGCGCACCACCTCTTCGCCCCCGGCGCGCAAGGCACTGTAGCCGGCGAGCCCCTCCAGCACCCAGTGCTCTGTCAGCTCGAGCGCTGCGTAGAACGCAGAGCCCGCCAGCCCGGCAGCAGCGCCGACCATGATGCTGTGGAGTAGCGTGCGCCCGAGTAGCTGTAGCTCGAGCGGCTTGGACGAGCGCGTCAGCAGGCGCCCGAGCTCACGCAGACCGGGGACGCGAGCAGGCAGCGGAGCTCGGGGACGGCGCTCAACCATGATACAGGCGCACTCTGAGCGAAACCCTGCGCTGGACCTGCACGGGACGTCAACCGTCGACCGGGGGGGTTGCATTCAGAGCCGGCGGCGCGCAGCAATCGCGCTACGCTCGAGCCGTGAACGCTCCCACTAGCGAAGCCTCGGTGACGGTCACGCCCGAGCGCGCCCTCAGCGTGCCAGCGAGCGCCCGCTGGTGCGCCGAACGTGGCATGTGGCAGCTCGGCGCCCTCGACGAGCGCGGCCGCAAACAGGGAGCCCATAGCTGGCTACGCGTGGACGGCACGCTGCACGAGGAATGCGTCTACGTGGACGATCAGTTGCAAGGTTGCTTCGTCATCTATCACCCGAACGGTCAAATCGCGCGGCGGGGCGCGTACGAAGCAGGGGAGGTCGATGGCGAGGTCACCGCGTATGCTTCCGACGAGGCAACTCCCGAACATCTACGCGGTTGCTGCGTGCCGCCAGGCGCCTGGGAGATGCGCGCTACGTATAGCGGTGGCGAGGCCAGCGCCGAGAGCTTTTTCGATCGCAGCGGAAGAGGGCTGCTGTCGGATGGTCGCGTGCGTCCCGAGCGGCCAGCGTGCATTGCCGAAGACATCGAATACGACGAGATGACGGATCGCTTTCGCAGCATCGAGCTGGAAGGCGAGGATCGGCGGCGCTACCGCTATTTCAGCGAGCTCGGCGTCTTCGAGCGCGACGCGGTGTACGTGGGGGTGCGGCTGGTGGAGACGCGGAGCTTCGACAGCGGCGGCGAGTGTTATCTGGAGGTCCGACTGGACGCGGAGGGTAGGCGCAGCGGCACTCAGATGCGCCGCTACTTGCCCGGCGAGCCGTCGCCCTACGCCAATCGCCGCATCGTTTCCGAACAAGGCGAATGTGAAGGGGACCAGCCGGTAGGCGAGTGGCTGTTTCGGGATCACGCGGGACACCTCGTGCAGCGCCTGGACTACGGGGTCGCGTTGCAGGCGCAGGAGCTCGACGATCCGGTGTTCACTTCGGACGCGCGCGACGCCGACTACTTCGCGGAGCTGGCTCGACGCGCGCTTGGCGAGCGCCGGCTACGACACGCGCTGTGCGCCGTCGCACGTGCCGCCGCGTGCAGCGGAAACATCGAACCGCTGCGGGATTTTCTCGCCACGCATGCGCTCGAGCTCGAGCCAGCCTTCGCGGGCGAGCTGAGGGATCGGGTGGTGGGGGAGGACACACCGACCCCGGCGGCTCTGCTCGGGGCCGTGCTGCTTGGTGGCGATCCGCCCGAGCTACTGCGTGTGTTGGCATCGGCCCTTCCGTGCCCGCAGGCGGTCAACCAGCTCGCGGAAGCGGCCGTGTTGCTGGACCCCGATCGGCCTCGGGCGTACCTCACGCGCGGGCTGTCGCGCGTGGAGCTGGGCGACGTCACCGGTGTGCGAGCTGACGCCGAACGCCTCGGCGACGCTCATGCGGAGGGTCGCGACTTCATGCTCGACTACGCGCGACTCTTGTTTCCTGAATGGAGCTTTTGGCCAGCCGGCGAGCTGCTGGAGGGCGCTCCGGAAAACCTGCCTGACGCGGTACTGCAGCCGCTCGAAGCCGTCCAGCGAGTCGTGCAAATCTACGCGACGCGCTTGTTGCGTCTGCGGGAGGGCGCGCGTGCCCGCTGCACGCCGCTCCTTGGCGAGCCTGCTTGGTTGCCGCCCCAGCTCGACGAGCTGTTGCCGCACGGCCCGCTGGAGCTCGAGCGCTTTTCGGGGAGCATCACCGATGAAACCGATGCTGGGGACGAGACCGTGCTCGTGGAGGTCGACGAACGGCTGGATTTGCAAGGACTGAGCTTGACCGCTATCCAGAGGCTTGCGCGGCGTCAGTGGGCAGCATTGACGTGGCTGTGCTGGGCTTGCGGCGGAAACGCCGTTGCCTGGCCCAGGCAGATCCATTCGCGTGCGGAGTTTGCGGCTGCGCTCGGGCTGGTTATCACGCGGGCCGTGCGTGCGCGGGACGCTCTGGAAACCGGTGGGCTGCGCTCGATCACACAGGGTGTCCCTGGATTTTCCTGGCAGGGGCTTGCCATCGACACCATGCACCCGCATCTGGCCAAGATGGCCATTGACGAATACGCGGAGCTCCGAGCGGTCTTTTTGTGGCTAGCCTTTGCGGAAAATCTGTCGCCTTTCCAGAATGACCT
>DASQDA010000887.1:0-2342 GCA_035634435.1 Polyangiaceae bacterium | reverse complement strand
CGCAATAGCAGCGTCGAGACACTTCCGCAGATCGATGCGATCCTGGCGCTCGACGCCTGGGCGCGCCAGGCGCCCGAGCTCGGAGACGATTCGACGGACGCGTTCTGCTCCCGACTGGGCGTCGGCGAGGGCGGCCGATATCTCGTGAACGCGGCCCTCGAGCGACTCGCGTAGGGCCTCAGGCAGACCCGAAAGGTCCGTCAACAGGCTGGCGAGCTCCGTGATGGCGTACTGCTGATTGCCCAGGATGAACGACAGCGGATTGTTTACCTCGTGAGCGACTCCGGCTGCCATGGTTCCGAGCGCCGCCAGTCGATCGTTCAGCTCCAGCTGTTGCCGCAGCCTTCGCTGCTCTGTCACGTCACGGAACACCATCACGGCGCCAATGAGCTTGCCTTCGGCGTTCGCGATCGGCGCTGCCGAATCGTCGATGGCTATCTCCTGGCCATCGGTCTTGCGCAGCGTCGTGCCCGGCGGCAAGTCCACGCTGCGCCGCTCGCGCAATGCCCGCCAGAGCGGGCTCTCGACCGGATCTTTGCTGCTCTCCTCGAACAGTGACAGCACGGAGTCGAAGGGCTGCCCGACCGCGTCGCTCGCGGACCATCCAGTGATGGTCTCGGCCGCCGGATTCATGAAGGTGACCTTGCCCTCGGGATCCGTGGACAGCACCGCATCGCCGATGGCCTGCAGCGTGGTCCATAGCCAGTTGCCGTGCGCGCGCACGCGCCGGTCCATGCTCGACTTGTGGAGGGCGACCTCCACGGCGGAACGCAGCTCGACGCTCTTTACGGGCTTGACCAGGTAGGCGTAGGGCTCCGTCTCGCTAGCTCGGCGCAACGTCTCGGTGTCAGTGCACGCCGTGAGATAGATGATGGGTATGCCGAAGCGAGAACGCAGCAGGGCCGCTGCGTCGACGCCGTCGCGCGCGCCGCGGATCCGAATGTCGAGCAGCACCAGGTCCGGGTTCTCGCGTTGTGCAAGCTCCAGCGCCTCGTCCGCGGTGGCGGCCGTCGCGGGGACCTCGTAGCCGAGATCCTGCAGGCTCTCGGCGATCTCCCGCGCCACGAGGCGCTCGTCCTCGACCACCAGAATACGTGGCGCGTTCACTCGCTCCTCGCAGGAAAGGTCACTCGGTAGGACGTGCCCTCGGTGGCTTCCTGCTGCATGCGCGCGTCCAGCTGCTCAAGCAGGGTAGCCACGAGCTCGAGGCCAAGCGGGCGTGAGGTGGTGGGTCGAGACGCGTTGACGCCGATGCCGTCGTCTTCGACGCACAGCAAGAAACGATCCTCTTGCCGCGTCAGCATCAGCAGGATGTTGCCGGGACCCTCGTCCGGGAACGCATGCTTCAACGCGTTCGTCAGCAGCTCGTTGACGATCAGGCCGGCGGAGACCGCTTGATCGAGGGGGAGCGCAAAGCTGCCGACCTGTAGGTTCAGATGAATGTTGCGGCTGGCCCCACCATGGGACCCATGTACCGCGATGGCGAGCTTGGTGAGGTATGCCGAGAAATCGATACGAGCGAGGTCCGGCGAGCTGTGCAGCTGATCGTGCGCAAGAGCGATGGAGTCGATGCGCTCGCGTGCCGCGTTCACCAGCGCCTTGAAGCGATCGTCGTTCGAGCGTCGAGCCTGCATCGACAGCAGGCTGCCGACCACCTGAAGGTTGTTCTTGGCTCGATGGTGCAGCTCGCGGAGCAAGACGTCTTTCTCGCGCAAGGCGCCGAGGAGTTGTCGCTGCGCCCGGCGTCGCTCGATGGCGTAGCGCAGCGTGCGTGTCAGCATCTCGCCGCCCAGGCCGCGCTTGCTGAGGATGTCCTGTGCGCCCAGTGTCAACGCTTGCAAGGCGAACTCGGCGTCGGGGCGTTCGGTCAGCACCACGATGGGTGCTGAGCCGGCGACGTCCTGAACCGAACGAAAGGTTTGCAGCCCTCGGTCGTTCGGGTTCGGTACTTCGAGCAGAATGACGTCATAGCCGCCGCGGCGCAGCGCCAGCAGAGCATCGTCGATATGAGCCACGCGTTCCACCTTGAACGCTCCGAGCCGGTCGTCCAGCAGCGCATTCGAGGCCAGCAGCTCGGCCAGGAACCTCTCTGCTGGGTTCTCCTCGACGAGCAAAGCGTGGAAGGCAACGGCATGCATCAGCGAGGTGGCAGTTTTCCTGTGGGGGTGACGCTCTTTAGCTCTAACACCGCCGACCCGGCAGCATAAGTGGCGGAATTCGCCAACTCGCGCACGACGAGCCGAGCATCGCGGCGGCAGCTTAGCAGCGCCCTGTGCCTACATGCCGGGCCATCGGAATTGAACCGCCGAGAAGTAGGTGAACGCCATGTGTGACACGATGAC
>DASQDA010000886.1:0-2162 GCA_035634435.1 Polyangiaceae bacterium | reverse complement strand
CACGGTGCTCGGGGTCATGTTGACCAACATGACCGCCACCACGCCGTTCGCATGCTTGGTGGCATGCACCTCGAGGAGGTCACCCGCAAAAGCAGCCGGGGGCGTCATCACGCTGGCTTGCACCATCGCGTCCCCTCCGTTGGCCAGGTAGCTCGCCATCTGCTGGGCGTGGTAGCCGTTGGCGGGCATGTCCGTGTCGCCGAGGTACCTGGCATTGTGCAGCTCGAGCCAGTCCACGTGCACCGCACCTTGCTCCATGAAGTGGGCGTAGGAGGCGGCGGCGAAGACGCCGATGAGCTGTGTCGGCGCGGTCTCCGGGAAGTTGAGAAAGTTGGGGCCCCATTCGCTGATGGCGAGGGGCAGCGTGTCAGTGCGGGCAGGACAGCGCGCCTTGAACTTGGCAGCCAGGTCGCGGAACATCGGCGGGATGTCGCGGCGGCCGCGCGTCAGGAGGTCCGTGGGGCTGTCCCCCGCGTACCAGTGATTCACACCGAAATCGATGCTCGCGCACGTTGCGGCGTTGAGCACGCTGTCGTTCCAATCGACGTTGTCCGGAGCGGCGTACTCGTTGTACGGCCAGTGAAGGACGGCACCCACTTTGATGGTCGGATCCACCGCCTTCATCGCCTGCGCGAAGAGCGGGAACGTCTCGCCGTACTTCACGGGTGAGAGGAGGGGGTTGCCCCGACGCGGAGTGCCGTCGTGCGGAACGTTCAGGTCTTCTTCCCATCCCTCTCCGCCGTAGTAGAAACCGTTGCCATAGAGCTCGTTGCCCACCTCCCAGTATTTGATGCCGACCGGCGCTGGGTGGGCGATGCGCAAGAAATTCTGGCCATCGTCAACCGCTAGCTTCTCGGCCGCTCGCAGGCTTGCCCAGTGGCCGACGGTTTTCCAGTCGGTGCCGGTCGCGTCCATACCAATCACGGTGGTGCTGGTTGGACTGCCGTTCGCGTACGCCACCCACGCCGCCGCTTCCTGCGGCACACCCGGGCCCGTCCCTTGGGGATTCGAGCCGTAGTTGACGGTGATGAGGGCGCGCGCGCCGATGCTCTCGATCAAACCGATGAAGTTTCCGAAGTGGGTGGCCGCCGCCACGTACGGCACGCCGGGCTCGGCACTGCCGGCCTTGTGCGTCGTCGCCGTGTGGGTCGACCAATGGTAAAGATCCGCGTACGAGCCGCCCGGATAGCGCAGGGAACGAACGCCCGCAGCCTTCAGCAATGCCGGAGTGGTCTCCTTGGTGAAATGGTTGTCATAGACGGAGGTGTGCAGCCCCATCAGCTCATCCGGGACGGTGGAGCGGACCGTGGCGAGGTTGACGGCGACGTTCACGGCCGTGCCAGTCACAGCAAGCGGCGCCTGGCACGCAACGGGTGCCCCTCCGCCGCCGGCCATTCCCGCAGCACCTCCGTTGTCCGCGCCGCCCGCACCCGCTGCGGGCGCGCCTCCACCGCTGCCTCCGCCCGACCCCGCTGCGCCGCCTACCGTCGAAGCGCCGCCACTTGCGGCCGCCCCGGAGCTGCCGGCGGACGCCGAAGCATCGCCCCCATTCGTGTTGCCGCCAGCTGCGGCAGCGCCTCCCATGCCTCCGGTGACGCTCGTCGCTCCCGCCGCGCCGGAACCGGCGCCTGGAACGCCCGCTCCAGAGCTCGTGCCGCCCATGCTCGGTTGGCCGCTGCCGCCCATGCCCGTTGGTGCGCTCGCCCCTGCGCCACCCTGAGCACTCGGGTTGCCGCTGCCGCTATTGCTACAAGCAACCAGCAGAGCCACTGCGATGGCTGTCTGCGAGTGACGCAGGGTAGCCGTTTCGAACACTGCATGAAAACGAGTCATAGTCACCTCTGGAGAGACGGACGGAGACGAGCTCCGTGGACACGAGCGCGGGTATCCTACCTTCAGTCGCGCAGACGGAAAGCGCGCACGCGATAGCAGAGGTCCTTTTTCGGTTAGTCCCGACTCGATGCCACACTCTGGGATCGCGCCCAGGATAATGCGGGCAGACGCGAGCTCGAATACGCGCGAATGAAGGTCACTCAGCGCGGTCGCGCCACAGCATCGAATTGGGTCACGTTTTTTTACGCAGCTGGCGCTTCGCTCGCGCGCCCAAAAAAACCGCGCGCTTGACTCCATACCAACCGGTTGGTACCAGGAAACCAACCAGT
>DASQDA010000885.1:0-7137 GCA_035634435.1 Polyangiaceae bacterium | reverse complement strand
CGGTGGGAGTAACGCAGGGGCGGGCGCGCCCAACACGGCAGGAGGCGGCGCCGGCGGTTCGAGCGGCGCCGCGGGCTCGAGCGGCGCAGCCAACCCCGGAGGCGGCGGCGGATCCGCGGGCGCGGGCCCGAGCGGAGCCGTCTTTCTCACGGAAGACTTCGAGAATGTCTCGAGCACGATTCCCGCGGGTTGGGACAACTTCATCGGCTACGTCAAAAACGGCATGAACCCCCAGGGTGAGTTTCTCGCTGCGGTCGACGAATCGAAAAAGCACGGCGGCACTCGCTCCATGCGCTTTCACGGCGGCAGCACACCGGCGATGATCACACGGCCTTTGCCCGCCAACACCAACAAGCTCTATGTGAAAGTGTGGGTGTGGTTGTCAGGCCAGCTCGGTAACAATCCAGACGGCAACCACGAGACCCTGCTCGGCATCCGCAAGACGTCAGGCCAAGCGGACAACGAGGTGCGCTTCGGCGAGATCAAGGGCGCGCTCGGAGTGAACGAAGTCCCGAGCGACGCCCTGAGCCTCAAGCCAGATCTCTGGAACAAGGGGCCGTCAATCGCCAAGGAACAATGGGTCTGTCTGGAGGTCGCGTTCCTCGGCGACAAGGCGACGCACGAGGTCAGGGCTTGGGCTGACGGCATGCTCGTGCACGAAGTCACCGGACCGGCTCAGTGGCACGCGCCGATGCCTGCAGACTTTCTGAGCGGCAAATTCGTGGAGTTCGTCATCGGCTGGCACAGCTTCAGCAACCGCACGGCAGACGTGTGGATCGACGACCTCGCGCTCGGCACGGATCGCATCGGGTGTAATTGACGCCACGCGGAGCACCTCGGCGCGGCTCTGGCCACCGAATCCCTCGAACAGCACCGCGCCGCTCGCCCCTGTCCATGAGTGGGCCGGGGTGCTCAATACTACCGCGGTAGTATCCTTCGGTCATACCGCGAGGGATTCAGCGATAAAGCTTGCTGTTACCGTGAACGAGCTGCTGCAGGCGCTCCCGCGCGCGCAGGCGCGGCTGCTGGGTTGCGCTGGAGCGGCGTGGGTTGCCCAGGGCCGCACGGACGCGGAGCAGCGCGCTCGTTACCGCGTGGCGCCCGACTGCTGCGGCCCACCGAACAGGAGCCACTTTTGGCGAACGGCCTGCTCGGTACACCTGCGAACTCAGATCGGGTCAGCACAATCCTGTCGATCCCGTTTGACATCGACGGGCCACAAAAAATTGCTCCACTCCTTCAATCGAGCCCCTTAGGGCAATTGTTATGATTGATGTGAGCTCGGCGTTCCTACAGCCGAGGTGTCGTTAACGCGCGCCGAGCACGACGAGCGATGGTCACCACATGCGTTATAGTCGGGTAATGAAGGACACCACGATGGTCCGGTTGGCCATGTGCACGCTCACGCTGGGTCTGGCACACAGCACCGGCTGTAGTTCCACCAACTCCGACACGTCGGAAACGGGCGGAGTGGGCGGGGCTATGGCGGGCGCCACCAGCACGACGGGTGGAACCACGGCCAGCGGCGGCCTGACGGGGAACACAGGCGGTAGCGGAGGGGCTGGCGGCCCTGGGGGGCTTTCCGGGACCGGCGGCACGAGCGCCACGGGCGGCGGTGCGAGCGGCCACACGGGCGGCACGGCAGGTGCGGGCACGGCAGGTATGGGCGGCACGGCAGGTGCGGGCACGGCAGGCACGGGCACGGGCGGCACGGCAGGTGCGGGCACGGCAGGTACGGGCGGCACGGCAGGTACGGGCACCGGCGGCACGCCCATCGGAACCGGCGGATCCGCAGGAGCCGGTGGCGGCCTTGGCAATGCGCTTACCTTCAATCCGCCGCGGGGTGCGATCAGTGGCGGCCGAGACGTGACTGGGCCAGCAACGCAAACCTTGCAGCTTCGCAACCAAGGAACATCGCCCGCCCAGATCACCGCGCTCACGCTGGGCGGAACGCACGGCGCGCTGTTCCGTGTCACGGCGCCGACGGCATTGCCCGCGACCGTCGCGCCGGGTGGGAATCTCGCCGTCACTCTGCAGGTCGAAACGAGCACCGGATTGCCTGCCGCGCCAACCGACGCGGAGGCGCGCATGACAGGCGCGACTCTTCTGACCGCCAGCCTCAGTGCAACGACGGGCTCGGGACCAGTGCAGATTCCTGTCTACGGGTTGATCGTGCGAACGCTGATTTCCCCCAGCTTGGAGCCCACCTTCGGGCAAATCCTGACCGCTCTCGGCTACACCATGAACGTGGGCAAGGCGCAGAACAACTGGAACTGGAATACCAACTCCACTCCCGCCACCCTCGGAGGTGTCGAGGCGGGCACCGACGAAGTGGCGTCGCAGCTTTTCGTCAAGGCAGGAACTGGCGATGTCACCTTGGTGCCGATCGCGCGCTTCTCGCCCGAAGGCGAGGAGGCATTTGGCTGGTACCGCCCTGGAATGTCGAGTATGCGGACCGTTGTTGGTGAGATGGCCGCGGCCATCAACAGCCCACAGACGTCGAATGGCGCGCGAATGATCTACCCACCGGTGACAGGCGCGACCACCTTCGACCCGGGCACCACCCCGTTCGGCGTGTGGGCATCGACCTCGTCAGGAAACGACGCGCTTCATGGCACGTTGAACTTCTCCGAGGACTCCCTGAACACGCCGGCTAACACCCACCGGGTCAAGGTGTTCACGGTCAAGACCGCGAGCGGCACGGTGGCGAACTCGTACATGCTGGGATTCGAAGAGGCCACCAACGGTGACTATCAGGACTACGTCTTCCTCCTGACCAACGTCAAACCAGCGCCGTAGGCGCCCGTGCCTCCCGCACCGAGCAAGCGGCCCTCGGCCACGCGCCGCAGCGGATCACGACTCACGCGGATCGTCTTGGCGGTGCCGATCGGGAGCGCCAAGAACTCGTCCAAGCTGTGCGGCGCATAGGGGTAACGCGCAGGCTCGGCGTCTTCGAGCTCGATGTGGTACCTGCCCTCGCGCCGCTCGCGCGCTCTCTCTCCTGGCCCGCAGCTCGCGTTGAGCGCGACCTGGCGCACCAGGCCCCACTGCCAGGTTTGCCAGGTGAACCAAGACGCGGATACCGGGACGTTCTTGTAGCGCAGAACGTCGCGGTAGCGTGTGCTGCAAACGCGATCACCTACGCTGCAGGTCTTGAGCCGTTGTCATTCGCGGTGCACGTGACTGACGTGGTTTGGCAGTCCTCGCCGCAAGCGACGCTCTCGGAATAGCATTCGCGCTCGGTGCCGTCTTGAACTCGGTCGTCGCGGTGATGTTGCCCCTTTGGCTTCGAGCAGGTTTGGCAGACCGTGAACTGCCCCAAACGTTAATTTGGCAAGCCCCGCAGCGCCAGCGCATCTCGACGTGGAACACCGGCACGACGAGACCCAGTATAGGCGCCACCCCACGCAATGCCAGCCGCGTACCCAACGCACGCCGCTCGAATGGATGCGGAAACGACGTGGTTGCGAGCGCGTTCCTGAGGACCAGGTCCAGCCCTCGATGTACGAAGCGGACGTCGTCGTCATACGTCCCCTAGGACGGTGCAACGTCTGCGCAGCGCGTCCGTCATAGCGGACATCAGCGCCGCCAGCTCATGCCGTGGGGTGGGTCGCGCTCACGGGCAACGGCGAAGCTCGACCAGCGGCCGGCGCTTGCAATCAGCAGCAAGGGTTGCCATTCTACGCGCGGTGGTTTGGGGCAGTCTCTCGCTGGAGCTCGGATTTAGGCGGATCACGCTGGCTAGGCGTCCGCTCAGCGCGCCGCTGACCTCCGAGCAACAGCAGGTCAATCGTCGGGTTGCGCTGGAGCTACGCGGCTCTGGCGGACCGTTGGACGGGCGAAGCGCCCGCGCCCTTTCGCAGGTTCTCGGAGGCGGGACGCTCGAGGACGTTCATCGTCCGCTGAGCGCGCGCTCCGAAAGGAGGTCTATCGACGTTCTGTTCGGCGACCTCGAACGCGCGCTGCAGCGCGGAGACTTGCTCGCCGAGGAGCTGGTACCACCGCCGCCGCTGCAAGAACGTGAAGCTCTGACGCCGGATGCACCGCCGCCGGCTCCGCGACGGGCTCCTGCGCCGGAACCCCTCTCTCCCGAGCCTTCGTTGCCACCGGAGCGCGTCGACCAGGAGTTGCAAGCGGAGACGTTGAGGATGGCTGCGGAGCAGGGCGTGCCCTTCTGCGAAGAATGTGAAAAGGCGCGCCGCGGCGCCGCTGTTCCGACCCCTGCGACGCATGCCGCGCCTGCACCCCCGGGTGGAGGTTTGGGTTGACGGCGTACAATCCGTCTCGACTCGCAGCGCACCTTTTCTATCCGTACGAGCCAGCGGGCACTTCCCTGTTTGCCATCTTGGACGGCGCTCGCGACAGAACCATCGCGCGGTCTCTCGCAGGAGCGGCAGTCGAATACGAGTCGCTGTTCTCCGGCGACATCAGCCCGAGCCTTCGGGCCGCGTCGCCCTTCTTGGTGAAGCTGACGCCGAACGACTCCTTTACCGAGAGACTCATTGGCGAAGGGTGGGGACGCGCCTGGGGCGTGTATCTCGCCTCGCCGAGCAGTCTCTACAGCTTGCGTCGCCACCTACGGACGTTCTTGCGAGCTCGCGCGGACACCGGGAAGAAGCTCTACTTCCGCTACTACGATCCGCGCGTTTTACGCGTCTTCCTGCCCACGTGCACGTCCGAGCAGCTGCGTCTGATATTTGGGCCGATTACGCGCTTCGACGTGGAAGCGAGCGATGCAGCGGCCCTACACAGATTCCGCATCGACTCGGGTCCTGCCTGCAAGTTGTTTACATGGACTCATCGCTTGGATGACATCCATGTCCCCCTCGGGCGCGACGAATGGGCCGCGTCATGACGGGTCGGTGCGAGCATCTCGCGCTACAACCCGGAGCTGCAAGTGCTGCGCGTTAGCTCCCACCAATTTCAGCAGATCTGGTTCGAACGCTTTACGGACAAGATTTCGCTGCACTTGCGCCAGTACTTCGAGTTGCCTTGCCGCGTCGCCGGTGAATTCTGCGTACGCGAGACGATCCGCCTTGGCGTCGCTCGAGCTCGCTATTGGGGACTCACGCTCGAGGCATCCGCGCAGTCCTACATCGATCATATGATGCTGCTGGGCAGTCACTTCGACGCCGATCCGCAGCTCCCTTGGGCCAAGGAGGTCCTCGAGCGCCCCCAACCCGAGCTCGTTCGGTTGGATTCGCTGCACGCACAAACGCAGGACCACCTGGCACGCACGGCGGGCGCAGAGTCACGCAACCTTTTCTTGGCCGTGGCCCGGGCCCGTCGAAATGGGCTCGACCCCCAGCTCACGGCGCCGCCGTCCAGGGCGCTGGGCGAGGTCACCTTCTGGTTGAAGCGCCTCTATCCCGAGAAGTATCGCCGCGTCTACCATACGGTACCTTCACTGATTGCACACGCGGAGGCCACGGGTCTCTCGCTCGGGTTTTCGGAGCCGCGAGCCCTCGCGAGGATCCTCGGTCTCATGTTTCTCGCTGGTGGCGGGGTGTGCGAGGAGCCGATGATGCCGTGGGTGGGCGCTATCTTGCGGGACAAAGCACGACCGGCAGGCGAGCGCGAAGAGGAGCTCTGGCAAAGCTTGGCCGCGTATGCCGATCGCTGGCTGACGGAAGCCCGAGCTCAAGGAATTCTCGCGCGCGAAGCGCCTGGGGAAGGAGCGGAGGGAGATGTGCAGTAGTCCCGACAACGCGAGCACAGAGGCGGCGAAGAATCCGGCTCCGCTGGGCCCGCAGGCGGCGCCGTGTCCGCATCCAGACGGCCAACTGCTCGAGCTCGAACGCACCTATCACGACGGTGAGCCCGTGCAGGGGGCCCCGTTTCGAGTGCAACTTTGGGATGGCAGCTTGATCAGCGGAAAGCTCGACAAGGCCGGCAAGGCCCTCGTCCCGGTGAATGCGCCGCCCGTGCGCGTTCAGTACGGCCCGGATGCTCGTGAGTACCGTGGCTATCAAGCGGACAACCCCGACTACCGACCGGATATGTCTCCGTCGGAGCTCGATGCATTCGTGGCCGAGCGCTTGAAGCGAGCATGAGCACCGCGGACGACATCGAGGTCATCGTCGTCGAGGTGGGCGACTGGCTCTGGGGCACGATTCAGGGCGGCTTCAACGAGCAGCAGTCGATCAGCCAGATCATCGTGGACGCGGTAATTGGCATGATCCCGATCGTGGGTGACGTGACCGCCGCGCGCGATCTGGTGGCCGTCATCTTGCGAATGATCGAGCACCCGGAGAAGCGCCAGGACAAGCTCGAATGGATCACGCTGGTCCTCTTGCTGTTCGCGCTCATCCCCGTCGCCGGCGGAGCCATCAAGGGTGTCGGCAAGCTCGTCATCAAGGCGTCCGCCGGTGGCTCGGACGCGGCAAAGATCGTCGCCGACATCATCAAGGTGCTGAACTTTGCCGGCTTCTACGGCGACGCTCGAGCGTTCTTCAAGGCACTCAACTTCGAGGCGTACACGGCTGACATTCTGGGACAGTGGCGCAAGCTGACGCAGCGACTCGACGACGTGACGGGTGCCATTCTGCGCAAGTGGCAGCTGGTGATCCCCGATGCGATGATCGCGCGCCTTCGGCAGCTGCAATCCGGGCTCCGGACGCTCCGCCAGCTCGGCGACAAGATGATCCCGGACGCGCTCAAAGAGCTCAACGCTCGACTGAAGGCGGTTCAAGCACACGTCTACTCGGGTGAGTGGCATGAGATCGGCGGCGCCCTGAAGAGCGCCACGCGAGAGGCGGAGGCCCGCATTGTCACCGAGGTCGTGAACGGCAAACCGACCCAGGTTTGGAAGCTGAAGGACCCGCCCTTCCCTGCTTCGACGTTGGACGACTTCGAGCCCGTGAGGGGTTGGCCCAACCTCGCCAAAGCACCGTGGAATGACCCGGGGGGCAAGGGCGTCGAGTGGGCCATCCGGTCCTTCAGCGGCGAAATTCGCGCGGTCAAGCTCGCACCCGGAACCAAGATCCGTCGCGTACTCTCGAGCACGTCGAAGAACGACGGAGCCTACTGGTCTTACGTCCTGCCGAAGGACGGCCACACCTGGCGTACGGAATGCGCGGTACTGGACAGCTGGAGCAGCAACGGCTCTTTCGTGGAGCTCGTCGTGCCAGAGCCCGG
>DASQDA010000884.1:0-5775 GCA_035634435.1 Polyangiaceae bacterium | reverse complement strand
AGCAGTAGTGGCAGGCCCTTCGAGCTCGATTCACTAACCTGCCATCTGCAGCTGCGCCTGCCCGGTCTGGGAATCGTCGACGGCAGTGGCGACGAAGAGTTGATCGTGCCGACGACAGCGAAGGGGGCGCGCATGCTCACGGTTAAGCTAGTCAAACAGCGACAACGAGTTGAGGATACCGTGTTTTCTACGAAAGCCGAGTGAATCAAGGACAGAGCGCAGCGGCGACTCGGTCTACACACGGGATCCTTTCGGCGGCCGTCCGCGTGTATTGAAGGCACGCTAGCATGTCCGTAGGAAGGCCGCGGCAGGTCGCCAGCAGACGTTCTTCCGCACGATCCCGCCCTAGCGTCTCACACTTGGCAACAGCTAAAAAACATAGACCATGGCCCTGATTCGCTCTATCAACCTTGTAGAGCGCATCGCAGAGCCCACTGTCCGTGCGGCAATACTGCGAGAACCGCTCACGGTCCTGCTCGGTAAACTGAAAGCTTGCCCTCGTCCGAATTCCGAACCTCTTTTCGATGGCCTCGCTGAGGTGCTTGCGACCGAAGGGTTTGCCGTCGACCACGGATTCCTCGAACATATTCCGGATATAAAGCAGTGTCAGGTTACCGCGACAGCTGGCTTGATGGGAATCGTAGCCCCAAACGTAATCGCGGCTGATGTAGCGGTAGAGCTTGTCCTTCGACTCGGGTCCTGTTTCCAAGATGTAGATCGATCCCTCGACGTGAGGGGGGATGATATGACCGAAGCGGACCCACAGGTCGGGCTCGGTCGAATCTATGGCTTCGCACACCGTGGCTTCGTCAATTCCCTCAGGAAACGGCTTCGAGCGAATCGGCTTCAGCTTCGGCGGCACGCGCGCCGGTGCCGGCGCTGGCACAGCGGCAATTGATGGCGGACGGATAGCGGTACCGCCGGTGCCGGTTGCAGCGCTTGAAGGCGGGCTGCCTGCATGCACTTTCCCGAGCGGTCCACCGGCACCCGCACCGGCGCGCGGGGGGTCTCCCGCCCGGCAGCTCAGGGATATAAGGCCAAGAGCTAACCAACGGATGAGCTTCACCTGCAAGCAAGCCATTCTAGAGCGGAGCCTACATCCGTCGCGTAACCGGGGTGAGTCCGATCCCCGAGCAGCTCCTGCCCCTTGCACGCGTGGGTGGCCGCGCGTACAGCGCCCTGAGACTCGGACGCGGCCCGATGGGCCGACTGTCCCTTGGGTTTCGCGCGTGGGTCGGGCGTTTGTATGCACTCACGTTCAAAGTGGAAGGCGCTCGTCCGCAGAATTGGGGCTGCAGGTCCGGGTGAGATGTACTAGCGTCCGCTCAGCGATGGCGGGTCCCGCACACCTGCCGGGTCTAACTAGCGAGGGGCCCCGGCATGCTACCAGAGAATGATCACACGAAGGTGCTGCAGGGTAGAGTGCTCGCAGGGCGCTACCAGCTTACTTCAATCCTGGGCGAAGGCGGCATGGGGTCGGTGTGGCGGGCTCACGACAGGACGTTGGGCGTCGATGTAGCCATCAAAATGATCGATCAGCGCTTCGTTGCATCACACGAAGCGTTGACCCGCTTCCACCGCGAGGCGCGCGCCGCCGCGGCGTTGCGCAGCACGTACGTCGTGCAGGTCCTGGACTACGGCGTGGACTGCGAGACGCCTTTCATTGCCATGGAGCTGCTTCAGGGCGAGAGCCTCGGGCAGCGCCTGGCGCGTGAGGGCCGTCTGAAGCCGGGGCAGGCGAGCCTCATTCTCACGCAAGTGGCGCGCGCCTTGGCGCTCGCGCATGAGCGCGGCTTCGTGCACCGCGATGTGAAACCCGAAAACGTGTTTGTCTGTCGCGATTCCGACGAGGAGCTGGCGAAGGTCCTGGACTTCGGCATTGCGCGAGCCACGCCCGGCTTTGGAGTGAGCGGCGGCTTGCAGACGCAAACCGGTACGATTTTGGGGACACCCTTTTATATGAGCCCGGAGCAGGCGAGCGGGCAGCCCGTCGACGCACTCTCCGATGTCTGGTCGTTCGCCGTGCTCGCCTATGAGTGCCTCACCGGGCGGCGCGCTTTCTCGGGTGACAGCATCGGCGCCTTATTTCACGCCATCTGCATGGCCCCCCTACCAGTCCCATCACGAGTGGCGGAGGTGCCGCAGGGCTTTGACGCGTGGTTCGGGCGCGCTGCCGACCGCTCGTGCCACACCCGCTATGCCAGCATTCGAGAAGCTGCCGACGCGCTAAGGCTGGTTTGTACAGGTACCCTGGTAGGAGGCCTTCCCGCACTCTCCTCGACCGACGAACCGGCGGCCTTCTCTGCCCCGCCAGTAAAGAACGTGGATGGCGCGCTCCCGCTCAGGACTGAAACCTTCCTAGCCCCACAGCTTGGCGAGGCGCAGGTTGATGCGGACGGCGCGAGCGGCGTGCGGCTACCAAACCTCGACACGAACCCCGGCTCAGCACACTCGATTCTAGTGCCGGCGCGTGAACGCAAGCGTGCGCGGACGCTGCCTCTCATGGATGTTGCTCTACTCGGTATTATCGGTTACGGCGGTTGGCAGTGGCTGCGCCCGGCCTCAGTGGACGCGCCGTCCAGCTTGGCATCGAGCAGCGCATCGGGTGCTGCGGTACCAACGACGCCCACTGCAATCACTGCGCGGGCAGTGCCAAGCGCGGAGCCCGTTCGGGTTGGACCTGTGACGGCATCGGCAGCTCCGCCGCCGAGTCAGCAGCCTGTTCCGTCGTCGACCGCTTCCTCGCCAACCGTGACTGCGCTGCCCCCGCTTGCTCAAAGCCAGGCGAACAGCAGCGCAGGTGCACCCAATGCGCCGCCAACGAAAAGTCTGACTGCTGCTGACACGGCAGCTCGGAGGCGGCCAGCGCTGCCCGCCTCGGCTCGGTCGCCCTCCTCAACCTCGCTGCGACGGGGCAACGCTGCGGGCATATGACAATTATGACTAACGGCTATTCATTCAGCATCCGCGATTGCCGACGCGCTGCCTTCATGGTCAGCCTGCTGCTGTGCACTCGTGCAGCAAGCGCTCTGGACGAGGGTGACAAGGAAGCAGTCCGCTCGCTATCCAACGACGCGGCCGCCGACTACCAGGAAGGAAACTATCGGCGAGCGCAGCAGAAGTTTCAGCAGGCTTATCGGGTTGCCAGGGTGCCGCGCCTGGCAGTGTGGTTGGCGAGTACACACGAAAAGCTGGGACAGTGGGTGACCGCGTACGAGCTTTACCGCGAAGCGACAACCCTTCAGCCCAACGAGCTATGGCTGGGAGACCTCCAGCAGCAAGCGCAGAAGGAAGCAGACGCCGAGAGCGATCGTCTCCTGGCGCTTATTCCGAAGCTGACGGTGCAGGTTGACGGTGCAAACGCCAGCGAAGTTTCGTTAACTCTCGACGGGTCCGCCTCGCAAAGCGCTCTACTCGGCACTGCGCGTTTGGTCGATCCCGGCCCGCACGAGATCGTCGCACGGCGCGGCACCGAAACAGTGAAGGAGGCCTTTGTCGTCGCCGAACGCGACCACAAGCTCCTGACGCTACGCTTCGCCGCGCGTCTTCCCATCGGTCGCGGCGCTGCGCAGCTCGCGAACGCCTCCAGTGCCGACAGCACAGACGGAGCTAGCGCGTCCGCGCCTTATCGCACCTGGGGTTGGGTCTCCGCCGGCGTAGGTGGGGCTGGGCTGACGTTGGGCATTGTCACCGGCGGCCTCGTCGCCGCCAAGTATGGTGACCTCGACGACCGCTGTCCGGATCGCGTGTGCGCACCCGAGGAACGAGCGGAGGTGGACAGCTACGGTACGCTGCGGACCGTCTCCAGCGTGAGCTTCATCGCTGGTGGAGTCATCGCGGCGGCCGGCGTTACGTTACTGCTCACCAGCCGGGCGCGTGCGACCGAGCCTCACGTCGCGCTCTGGGTTTCTCCAATTGGCGCTGGGCTCCGGGGAGGCTTCTGATGACGAGCGGAAACGCAGCAGAGAGGAAAGCGCAGGCGAGCGGCGGCCGGCGAGCTCAAGCGCGAAGCGGCTACGCGCGGGGGCACGGTCGCCCCCCGTGGTGGGCGGCTTCTGCAAGCCTGACGGCGATGCTAGCGAGCTGCGCGTTTCCGGATTTCGAGGTTCGGCCAGACTCACAGGTTGGCGGAAAATCCGGCGCCGGCGCCGGCGGAGCCCCCGTGGTCGGAGCGCCGGCCGGCGGAGCGCCGGGCGGCGGAAAGGCTGGAGGCAGCGCAGCCGCGCCTCAGGCAGGCGAAGGGGGAGCGGGCGGGAACTCGGCGGGCGGCGCTGCGAATGAAGGCTGCACGACATCGCCGGACGGCTCCGCCTGCGAGACAGACATGATCTGTAGCAAAGGTGAGTGCGTCGCCGGCTGCTGGATCGATGGGAGCCACGTGGCGCCCCAGAGACCCAATCCAGAGAACCCCTGCCTGAGCTGTGATCCCGAGCAATCCACCGGTGCCTGGTCAGACGCGCCGACCGCGCGCTGCGTTGAAGCGATCTCAGCGGGTCACTCCCACAGCTGCGCAGTGGTCAACGGCGCGGCGTCCTGTTGGGGCAGTAACCAGCTCGGACAACTCGGGCACGGCAGAGGCGCTGGTATCATCGACAGCCCTGTTCAAGTGAGCGGCCTCACTTCTGGGGTCTCATCGATCGCGGCGGGGACCTCGCACAGCTGCGCAGCTGTCAACGCTTCCGCTCGTTGTTGGGGGGACAAACTTTACGGCTCTCTCGATGTTGGTGACACGTCCTACCCTACGCCGGTTCAAGTTCGAGACATAGACGGCGTGTCCGCAGTGGCGGCGGGCTTCGAACACAGCTGCGCGATTGGCAATGGCTTGGTTTACTGCTGGGGGAACAACAGAGCGGGGCAGCTTGGCCGGCCCCCGGGCGAAGCCAGCGGCTCAACTCCTGTCCAGGTGCAAAATCTGCCGGTCAGCGGTTCGGCAGTCGGGGCGGGCCGCGAGCACACTTGCGCACTTGCAGATGGCTCCGTTTACTGTTGGGGAAACAACGGTGCGGGGCAGCTGGGCAGCGGGTCCGATCCCGCATCATCAGGCGTTGGTACCGTACCAACTCCGCCGCAGACTGCGACTCCGACGAAAGTCCTGGGCCTTCCAGCTGCGGTCATGGCAAGTGCCATTGGTGAAAATCATGGTTGCGCGCTCGCCAAGGGTGCTGCCTACTGCTGGGGCGAGAATTTCGACGGACGGGTTGGCCGCGCGCCCGCGATGGACACTACGATAGCCTCCGTCGTTCAGGGTCTCGACTCCGGCGTGTCCGCGATAGCCGCTGGTGCCTATCACACCTGTGCGATTGTGACCGGCTCCGCGCGGTGCTGGGGTTCCAATGCTCGCGGTCAGCTGGGGAATGGGCTCATCGATGAAGAAGCGCAGGACGTCCCCGTCAAGGTGCGGGGTCTCACCTCCGGGGTCACGGCGATAGCGGCTGGTCTCTATCACACCTGTGCGATCGTCAACGGCTCTGCTCAGTGCTGGGGTGAGAACGGCTCCGGACAGCTCGGCGATGGCCTGCGTGGGCTACCTTCGCCGATTCCAACAGCTGTTGCCCTACCGTGACTGACTCGCGGGCCACCTGCAGCACGTACGTGCGACGTGCTCCACTCCGATACTTGAGGTCCACACGGATGTCCGCACGTCCGTAGGCTGTCCGCTGATCTGCACCTGAGTCATGCCCGCCCGCCGGCGCGTCACGCTTGCCCGGCCCTGCTGAAAGGCGCTCAGCGTTGCCACCGGAGGGTCCGCAACCCCCAGACTGCGTGCTCGCCGCC
>DASQDA010000883.1:0-1587 GCA_035634435.1 Polyangiaceae bacterium | reverse complement strand
AATGTAACGATTGGGAGACGAGCAGATAGCACATCCGCGACCGCGGAGTCTGCAGCGTGCGCGCTGTTCTCACGTGTCGCGACGTTGCGGCAAAAAAAATACCGGCAGAGGCGACCGCGCGGCCTTCTGCGGGCGCTGCAGAGACACTACACCGTATTTTGCGTGCAGCGACCCGAGCTCAAACGCCGAACGGGTACGTCTCCGCAGGCTCTCGCGGCTCTGCCGCGGCGACCGCCGGCTGCAACGGATCGAGCGCACGCGTCACGTCGAAGTGCAAAAGCGCGTCGTAGCGACGCGGCAACACCGTGGGCACGTAATTACCAAAATGCTCGAACTGCGGCCGGTAAACCACACCGATGGCGCGATGTCCGCGTGGCTCTAGCAGGGCGGCCTCCGACTGCTCGGCGTCGAAACACAGGAGTGCCGAGCGCAACCCCGCGCGGTGCAGCAAGTCTTCGAAGCTATCGGCGCGAGCGGCCGGGACTAGCATCGACCGATAGGGCGCCCCCCATTCGTCACCGGCGATCACGCTGCCATGGTGCGTGGAGAAACCGACCAGAACGACGCCGTCCTCGCCGCAGCGCTCTCGCACGAGCTGCCCCAGGTTGATCTCACCGGCTTGGCGCATGTCCGTGTAGCGGGCATCGCCGATGTGCGTGTTGTGCGCCCACACGATCGCCTTGGACGCTGGGCCGTGAAAGGCCACGACGCGCTCGAGGCACTCGAGCATGTGCTCGTCGCGCACGTTCCACGAGCGCGAGCCGCTCTGCACCATGGTGCGGTAGTAGCGTTCCGCGTTCTTGGCGACGATGGCGTTCTGCTCGGCGAAGAAGAAGCTCTCGCGTTCGGTGCTCGCGGCTGGCACGCGCTGCTGTTGCAGCTCCACCAGGGCGCGCACCACCGCGTCCTCGCAGGTCGTGGGAGCCAGCGCGGTGGCATAGGCGTACTGCTGGGGCTCACCTTCGAACGGCGCGAAGCATTCGTAGGCGCACCGAGCCCGAGCGGCGGCCTCGGGGTCCGCTCGCTCGAGGTAGCGGACCACCGCTTCCATGGACTCCCAGAGGCTATAGACATCGAGACCGTAGAAACCAACGCGTGCCT
Organism: Polyangiaceae bacterium; assembly: GCA_035634435.1. Taxonomy (GTDB): domain Bacteria; phylum Myxococcota_A; class Polyangia; order Polyangiales; family Polyangiaceae; genus PMG-095. Next base: position 486 of record DASQDA010000883.1, on the reverse strand, counting down.
CGGGCGCGCGGCTGAGATTGTGCTCACGCATCCATTCTGCGAGCTCGGCGACCTCTTCGTTCGCCCACATCCACGTGGGCCAGCGCTTCAAGCTCAGCAGGACTTCGCGGGCGCTGCTCTCCGGCGCTCGCCCATTGGAGTAAGCGTTGAGGCGCTCGCAATCCGGCCAGTCACCTTCCACTGCGACGAAGGAGAAGCCTTTCTCCTCGATGAGGCGTCGACTGAGGCGGGCGCGCCAGTCGTAGAACTCGTGTGTCCCGTGGCTGGCTTCGCCTAGCAGGACGTAGCGAGCGTCCCCGATTCGGGCGAGCAGCGGGTCCAGATCGCTGTCGTCTTCGAGGGGCTGAGCCAATTCGCGCAGCCGCGTCATGACCTCCAGCGAGCGAGCCGCTGCGGGCTCCGTCGTCCCAAAACGCTTCATACGGTAGTCGAAGCAAGTTGGGTGCCGAGACGCGTTGCTCGGACCAGGCCTCGCGTGGAGGGGAA
>DASQDA010000882.1:0-6613 GCA_035634435.1 Polyangiaceae bacterium | reverse complement strand
GGTCGTCGACGGCGCCATGACGGACACGCGCGTCAGCATCAAGGGCAAGAGCGCTGGGCCCGTGCACCAGGGCGCGTTCTATCGGTTCACGTACGACGTGAGCGAGCTCTTGAAGCTGGGGGCCGCCAACGAACTCGAGGTCACGGTCGCGAAGGAGTCTGCAGATGCTTCGGTGAACGAGGCGGAGCGGCAGGCGGATTACTGGGTTTTCGGCGGCATCTTCCGGCCGGTTTACCTGGAGGCGTTCCCCCGCGCGTCGATCGAGCGGCTCGCCATCGATGCGGAGGCGGACGGGACGCTGCGGGTGGACACGTTCCTGCGGGGGGTAGAGGCAGCCGCCGAGCTCGTCGGGCAGATTTACGATGAAGACATGACGCCGGTGGGCGAAGCGTTCACCGCGATGGTCGAGCCCGGCACGTCGAAGATCACGCTGGCAAGCACGATTGAAGACGCAAAGAGCTGGAGCGCAGAGACGCCGCATCGCTACCGGCTCGCGGTCGACCTGCTGACGGCGGAAGGGGTGGTGCACGCGGCTCGCGAGAACTTCGGCTTTCGAACGCTCGAAGTGCGAGCGGGAGACGGTATTTACGTCAACGGCACGAAGGTGATGCTGCGCGGGGTCAACCGGCACTCGTTCTGGCCCGAGTCGGGCCGCGCGCTGAGCCCTCGACTCTCGTGGAGCGACGCGCTGCTGCTGAAGAGCATGAACGTCAACGCGGTGCGCAGCGCGCACTATCCTTCCGACGAGCACTTCTACGATTATGCTGACGCGCTCGGCTTGTACGTGCTCGACGAGCTCGCGGGCTGGCAAAGCCCGCCCTACGAGGAGGTCGTGGGCCAGAAGCTGGTCGAGGAGCTGGTCACGTTCAACGTGAACCATCCGAGCATCCTGTTCTGGAACAACGGCAACGAGGGTGGCTGGAACCCCCTGCTCGATCCCGAGTTTCGGCGCTGGGATCCGCAGGAGCGGCCCGTGCTGCATCCCTGGGCGACCTTCAGCAACGTCAACACCGATCACTACGAGAGCTACACCAGCACCGTGGCGATCCTCGGACGCGACACCATCTTTCTGCCCACCGAGTTTCTGCACGGCCTCTACGATGGCGGCGGCGGGGCTGGCCTCGAGGACTACTGGAACGCGATGCGGGCGAGCCCACTGGGCGCCGGCGGCTTTCTGTGGGCGTTCGTCGATGAGGGCGTGCTCCGCCAAAACGGGCAGATCGATGTGAAGGGCAACGCGGCTCCCGACGGCGTGGTGGGCCCTTACCGCGAAAAAGAGGGCAGCTTCTACACCATCCGCCAGCTCTGGTCGCCCGTGCAGATTGCCATGCAGCGTCTTCCCGACGACTTCGCCGGAAGCATTCAGGTCGAAAACCACTATGACTTCACCGACCTGAACACGCTGCAGTTCGCCTGGAAGCTCGTCCGCTTCGATGTGCGAGCGGAGGAGGCGGGGCACGCTGTGCTCACTTCCGGCGCGGCGGTGACGCAGTCGATTGCGCCGCGCGCCGCCGGTGTGCTCGAGCTGGAGCTGCCGGCGGACTTCCGCGAAGCAGACGCGCTGCTGCTCGCAGCGGTCGACGCTACGGGCACGTTGGTCGGTCAGTGGTCGTGGATGACGCGCACGGCATCCGAGCTGCGACAGAGCATCGTGAGCCCCGAGGCGGCTAGCGCACGCGTTGCCGGCGAGGACGAGCTCAGCTTCACGATCGCCGAAGGCGACGCGGAGTACACGTTCAGCAAGGAAACGGGACAGCTTGCCGGCGTCACGGTGGGTGGCAATCCGTTTTCGCTCACGAACGGCCCCGCGCTCTCAGCGGGAACCGCAACGCTCGAGTCCTTGGAGACGACCGAGGAGCTCGGTGAGTACGTGGTGACCGCCACCTACTCGGGGGACCTGGAGCAGGTGCGCTGGCGCGTGATGGGGGAGGGCTGGCTTGCGCTCAGCTACCGCTACACGCTGAGCGGCAGCTACGATTTCTTCGGCGTCGATTTCGACTACCCGGTCGCCAATGTGCAGGGTGTGCAGTGGCTCGGGCGCGGCCCCCATAGGGTCTGGAAGAATCGCATGCAGGGCCCCTGGCACGACGTCTGGGCGCGCGAGGCGAACACCACCACCACCGGGCAAAGCTGGGAATACCCGGAATTCAGGGGTTACTTCGCCGACCTTCACTGGGCGCGGCTGCAGACGAGTGAAGGCCCCATCCTGTTCGTCGCCGACTCACCGGACCTGTTCCTGCGGCTCTACACGGCAGCCAACGGCTTCAATGCGCAGGGCGCCGCCATGGTGTTCCCCGAGAACGATATTTCGTTCTTGCACGGCATTCCAGGCATCGGCGACAAGTTCCTGCCGGCCGCCTCGCTCGGCCCCCAGGGACAGAAGCACGAGCTCGACGGCGACACCTTCGAAGCGACGCTGTATCTACATTTTGGCGAGCTATAGGCGCGGGAACGATGCGCAGCGCACAGGCCGCGAGGGGTGGCGGGTAGCGCCAGCGCGTTGCTGCTTTACGGGCATTGACCCTCGCGCGGACGGACGTTTAGACTCTCGCCGATGATGGTGCGGAGGGGCGTGCTCGTGGCCAGCGGTGTCTTCTTGTCAGCCGCTCTGACCGCGTCAGGCTGTCAGTCCACTGAGAACGCCTCGGATGACGCGAACGGCAGTGCCGGCTCGGCGGGCGGAGGCGACGCTCTGGGCGGAGGTGATTCCGGCGGAGCCACCAGCTCGGCTGGAGAAGCGGGAACAACCAGCGAGCCCCCAGCGATTCCCTTCGATGAGCTCGAGGAAGCATTGATAGAGGCGGAGTGCGACTGGAACGCGCGTTGCAGTATTTACGACTTCCCGGCGCGAGTGCCGGGTGGCTGTCCAGCCTACCTCCGCCGCGGCGTTCAGGATAGGCTCGCCCGTCAGGCGAACGCCTTGCAACGCGGTGCTGCCCGCTATGACGCCGCCAAGATGGGTGCGTGCCTGAAGGCGTTTCGGTCGGCTCAATGTGCTGCAGCGGGGATGCAGGCGGAGTGCTTGGCGGCGTTCGATGGAGCCGTTCCCGTCGGCGGAAGCTGCATGGACACGATCGACTGCGAAGGAGCGGCTCGCTGCGAAGGTGTCTGTCCCGGGCGCTGCGTGCCGCGCCGCGGCCTCGGCGACGCGTGCGAGTCGCGGGACGACTGCGATTTGCCACTGTATTGCGGGGCGACGCAGACGTGTGAGGCGCCCGCTGGCGAGGGCGAAGCTTGCCATAGCTGGGGAGCTCTAGCTCCAGGCTGTGGGTCTGGCCTGGGGTGCAGGGGTGAGACGGAAAACGCCACAGGAATCTGCCGGCCGAGCGAGCGCATGCCAATCGGAGATGCCTGCGACTTAACCATCGACATGGGTTGTGTTCAGGGCGGAGTGTGCGCCAAAGTGGACGCCGAGCGGCAGCTTTGCGTGGAGCGATCGCCCTCGGGTGGCGTGTGCCACATCGGGCTTTTCCAGGACTCGTGCCCGGCAGGGGAGCGCTGCGCCCTGACCCGGAGTGACTGGACAGGCGGCGTGTTTGCAGCGAGGTGCGAGCCACTACCGGAGGTGGGAGAGAGTTGCACTCGCGCCTACGAGGCGGGCTCCGATTGCGTTGCAGGCGCGAGCTGCTCGGACGATTCGAGCTGTGTGCAGCTCCAGAGCGTGGGCGGCGATTGCAGAGCCGACGCCGATTGCTTATCGGGCAACTGCTCGAGCGCTGTCTGCGCGGTTGCGATGAGCTGCGAGCAACCGCCTGGTAGCGACTGCCCGACCTACTCTCCAGCCGGCGAGCTGCTCGAGGGCTTCGATGACCCTGCCTCAATCGAGGTTTGGGTGGGCACAGACCCAGGCAGCACGGACGCGTCGCAGGTTTCGCTTGTCCACAACGCCCGTGAAGGGAAAGCCTGTCTGGGATCCCTGGAGGCGACCGTCGCATTCGCGACGTATGGTAGCCGGGACCTCCCAATCGAGAACGTCGCCGCGCTAGGCCCCGACAGGGCGAAATTGGACTTCAGCGAGTACTCCAGGCTGCATGCCTGGATGAAATTCGACGATCCCGGCACGGGAAACCTGGACCACCTGAAGGGGCTGTGGGCCTTCGTTACCTCTCCGACGGCCGAGAAGCGCCTGAGCGGGTACGACGTCGAGCCGTTCGCGGACTTCGACTGGCACGAGATTGTTGTCTATGCCCCTGTAGACGAGCCCTTCGCCGACGACGTCTCGCTCTACGGCTTCGAGCTTGTGGTGCAAGACTCAGCTCCGCTGAACGGGTCGGGCAAGCCGCCGGTGACCGTGGTTTATCTGGACGACATCTGGCTGGAGTAGGCCCGTGGCCGCCCACTCTCGCCCTGCTTGCAGTGCAGGGAGGGCGAGAGCGGGCGCGAGGGCTGGGCGCTCATTCCTCGTCGAGGCGGAAGGCAGCGCGGTACTCGGGGATCACTTCGCCCTGGGCGTCCATGATCATGAACCAGTGCTGCCAGGGGATGCTCAGCTCCTCGAAGATGCCGATGAGGTCGGTGTAGTAGCGCGCGCGATCTTCCAGGCGGGCGGTGCGGTCGTAGGCTCCGAACTCGTTGCAGATCACGGGCACGTTGTTTTCGACGGCCCAGCGCTTGGCGGCCACCACTCGGTTCCACGTTGCGGAGCGGTGACCCGTTCGGTAGTAGTCCTGCGCTGCTTGGCGCAGCCAGCTGGGGGTGAACTGACCGAAGCCGAGATCCGTCGAGTACTCCGACCAGCGCTCGGGCGTATAGGGGTAGGGAATGTCGTGCGTGGCCGGGATATCCGTCCAATCGGCGCCCTGATGCGTGAAGATGAAGGGCTCGTAAGTGTGGAACGCGTAGATGACGTTGGGGTCCGAAAGCGGCTCGCGGCGGCTGAGCGGGCCGATGCCGTACCATTCGATATCGCCGAAGATGATGGTGTGCACGTCGTCCACGGCGCGGATGGCTGCAACCATACGCTCGGCGCTCTCGGTCCATTGCGCCTGGGTTGGCGCGGCGCCTCCGATCGAGAGCTCTGGCTCGTTCATGAGCTCGAAGAACAAGTCCTCGCGAGGGTCGTCCGCGAAGTGCTCTGCCACCATGCCCCAGAGCAGGACGACCTCGTTGATCGAGTCGGGATCGGCGAGCACCAGCGACCTGTCGTACTGGTGATAGTCGATCGTGAGCGAAAGGCCGTGCGTCAGCGTCCATTCGGCGAAGTTGTCGAGGATGACGAACAGGTCATCGTCCACCGTGAGCTCGAGCGTGTCGGCGGTGCCCGATCGCGCCGTGACGTACAGGTCGAGATCAATGGGCAAGCGCAGGCTCTTGAAGCCTGCGGCGGCTAGCTGCTCGACGAAGGCTTCGTCATACCGGAACCCGTCGAAGCGCTCCTGCTCCAGCCAGTTGGTGATGTTGTACCCGCGGTCGAGCAGGATTTCGGCCTTCGCCTGCAAGGGGTTCTCGATGGCGATGGAGTCGATGGGCAGCTCGGCGGGTGGCGCGGCCGGCTGCACGACGAGGTCGGGCACGCGCGGCAGCTCCGTCGATTCGAAGGCCAGGTCATCGACACTCAGCTGTCCGGAGGAGCCGTCATCGCCCCGAATCTCGAAGCTCAAGTTGCCGACGCGCGTCGGGTTGAACGCCACGGGAGTACCCCAGCCCTCCTGAGCCATCTGGGCGATGGGCAGCTTCACCGTCTTCCAAGCCGTCGAGGCCGGCACAGCCACGCCGTGATAGTCGTAGTCCGTCACACCGAACGTCTCGAGCCGCAGCCGGTGCGCGCCTCCGCGGTACGTATACGAGATGTTCGTGTGCTCGCTGATGTCGTACGGAGCCGCCTGCGTGCCGAGCGCAACACCGAAGCCGACGAAGGCGCTGTACGTGAGGGCCCCCCGGTCCAACGTGTACGCCACCTCGAGCGAACGCTGAGAGCGGTAGCCTTCGCCGTTCATGGCGATCGCTGCCCCAGCGGCGCCGGTGAACGTGAGCGTCGATGCGCCACCGTTGATCACGTCGGTGTACGAGAACCAGCCGGCGCCGACCAGCGGCAGGCTGTCGCCGTCCTCGAAGTCATCGACCACCACGCCATCGAACGCGCCGCCCGCTCCGGCTTCGCCGCTCGGCTCGCAACCTGCCGAGCGGCCGCCGTCGCCAGTCGCATCGTCGTCGCACTTATCGGAGGATTCGCAACCTGCGACGAGCGCCAGGGCTGCCAGGGTGGCCGCAAGCGGCACTACCGGAATGAAAAAGCGAGTGAGCATTCAGCTGGATGCATACAGCGCATCGGCCTCTGCGTCACCGCCCGTGACGTGTTAATTGTTGGGTGAGCGAGCCTCAACGCGTCGTCCCTACGGCGCCGGGTTGAGTCGTTGCGGAGCCGCTGGCGCCAGGCCCCGCGCTGGCTCTTCCAGACCAGCTGATCCCCGCCGCATTGTTGCTGGCTCGCCCTGAGCCGCTGGTCGCCGCGGGGCGAGCCGCGCCGCTAGGTGTGCCCGGGGTGGGGGAACCCACCCCGCTTGCGGTCCGCGTCGCGATGGTCGCCTGGACTGAGCCGGAGGGGGTCGCTGCCGCGTCCGCCGACGTACCAGCGCCGGTTCGCGCCTGGGTTGCGCTGACCGACCCTCTCTCG
>DASQDA010000881.1:0-4189 GCA_035634435.1 Polyangiaceae bacterium | reverse complement strand
GAGGCGGCGCGAGGCGCCCCCAGACGGGCCTGGGCGGGCCCGGGAGGGCGTTGAAGGAGCTCGTCCGGCGGCCGGCCCCTCGCGCACGCGGGGCGCCTGCAGCGTTCCAGGGCGGCAGCCTGGGCCGATACGGGCGACGTAGCGGCGCGTCGCGGTGGATTTGCCTGCGCGTGAACGCGCAACGATCAGGTCCGGAAAAGGTAGTGCCGCTGCACACGAATCTCTAAGTGGCTGAGATTGCAGCTAAAATCTCACCTTGCGCACACCCTGCAGAAAGGGGAGACTTGTGGAACCGATTGCAGCTCCTCCAGGGCGCGGTTCCGCCGCGGCAATCGGGTGAAGGTAAGTTGACAGATCTGCTAATGCCAACTAGAGTGCCGCGCCTGGCGAAACCTGTTCACAAGCAGGTTTGCTCACTCGAATTGGAAACCGGCACGAGACGTGTTGGGAACCTGGAGCGCCAGAAGTTGGAATGAAACTGATGTGTCGTTCGTTGATGCCGCGCCCTGAACGTGTCGCGAAAATGGCGAACGGGACAAGTTGAAGATTTCGGTTTGACGACCGCCGAGCGAAGCGCCCCGCACTAGCGGAGGGCGTATGCGAACGGTCGTCTGCAGTCAAGGAGAGGTCATGCAATCGAGCCAGGAAATTGAATTCAAGGTCGGTGACAAAGCGGTCTATCCCGCACAGGGCGTGGCTGAGGTCATCAGCATTGACGAGAAAGATATCGCCGGGCAGAGGCAGCGCTTCTATGTCCTGCGCATTCTCGACACCGACCGCAAGATCATGGTTCCTGTGTCCAATGCCAATGCCGTCGGGCTGCGCCAGGTCATCAGCGAGCAAGAAATCCGCGAGATCTTCGATATTCTCAAGGAGCGCACCATCGGGTTCGACACCCAGACCTGGAATCGCCGTTACCGCGGTTTCATGGACAAGATCAAGACTGGATCGATCTATGACGTGGCCGAGGTGCTGCGCGATCTGTACCGGCTCAAGGCCAACAAGCAGCTGTCGTTCGGCGAGCGTCGAATGCTCGACACTGCACGCGGCTTGATCGTGAAGGAGATCGCCATCGCGCGGGCTCAGACCGAAGAAGAAGTGAAGACGGAGATCGAAGCGATCTTCTTCTCCAACTGATTTTTGGTGCTCGCGGGCAGCGAGCGGCTTTTCGGGCGTGTGCCTCACGGTGCGCGCCCGTTTTGCTTGGTGGCAGGGCTTCGTCGTGGCTCAACGTGGCGAGTCCTGGCTCTCGGGGCGCTGTTGAATGGGCGCTACGGGCGGCAGCTCCAGCACGACCCGCCAACCGCCGTCCTCCCGCACGCACCGCACGTCGTAAGGGGCGGCGCGCGGCTCTTCGCCAGTCACCGTCACCAGCGCCCAGTCGCCCTGTACGCTGGCCACGTAGTGCTTGGGCGTGACCTCGAGCGCGAAACGCGACGGCGCCAGCATCTCTTCGGGGGCGACCTCGCGTCCAGTCACCGCGCTGGTGCGCTTGGCTCGCTCGGCTAGGTTGCGCCGGGCCTCCCCCCACAACAGCTCGTAGGCTGCCCGCGCCGCGCGCGGATCCCCATGCACCCGTTGCATGCGAGCGATAAACTCCTCGACCACCACCTCGGGCTTCTCGTCCACCGCTCTGCGCTCGCAGGCGCCGAGGAGCCAACAAGCGCCCATGACGGCTCCGGCGCACCAACGCCGTTGGCCGCTCATCGCGCCTTGCTCCCTGCAGGCCTTGCCGCCCACCGCAGCCTGGCTAGCAGCTGGGTCCCGGCGACGCGCCGAGCACCTGAGGGCCCAAGAATTCGCATTCGCGGCCAGCTATAGCGCTTCGGCTCGTCTGCCGCAGGTTCCAAGGTCGTGGCCGCGGCGCGCGACCAGAACTTGGCCCTGCGGGATCAGGGCTCGCTACGATTTGCACGCAATGCGCGAACCCTCGCATCAGATTCGCCTCGAGTGGCCCGGCAAGACCGGCCCCCGGAAGGCCCCCTCGTCGGCGCTGGAGCCGCGGCAGCTTGGCGAACACGGCGCTCGCCTGATTGCGGGCGACAATCTCCATGCGCTGGCGGCGTTGGCCAAGAGCGGCGTCCGCGCGACCCTGGCCTACCTGGATCCGCCCTTCTTCACCGGGCGCGAGCACAGCCACGTGGAGCGCTCGCGCGGCAAAGACGGGCTCGTGCGCCGTTTGCTGCCGGCATTCGACGACCGCTGGGAGAGCTTCGAGGCGTATCTGCTGGCGCTCCGAGACCGGATCGTCCTGGTGCGCGAGCTGCTCACCGACGACGGCTGCCTGGTGTTGCACGTGGATCCGAAGACCTCGCACTACGCCAAGGTGCTGTGCGACGAGGTGTTCGGCCCGCGCGCCTTCGCGAGCGAGATCGTGTGGCGCTACCGGCGTTGGCCGGCCAAGACAAAGAACTTCCAGCGTGTGCACGATGTGCTGCTGCGCTACCTGAAGAACCCCGATCACACGCCGCGCTTTCGCCAGCTGTACGAGCCGCTTGCTGCCTCCACGGAAAAAACCTGGGGCACGGGGCGGCAGCGCGCGGTCGTCGACGCCTCGGGCAGGCGGACGCGCTCGACCGCCACCGCGGAGGCGACACCCGGCACGCCGCTCGGCGACGTCTGGGACATCTCGATCATCGCGCCCGTCGCGCGGCAGCGCACGGGTTATCCCACTCAGAAGCCGGAGGCGCTGCTCGAGCGGCTGGTGCAGTCTTGCTCACAGGAGGGCGACCTCGTCCTCGACCCTTACACCGGAAGTGGCACCACGCTGGCGGTCTGCGCCCGCCTCGGGCGGCGATCGATCGGTATCGATGCGAGCCCTCAAGCGCTGGCAATCACCCGAGCGAGGCTGGCCAGCCTTGGTTGCGAGCCCTTCGAGCAGCGCGTGGTCCTGACCAAGGGCCGCGTGACCGAGCGAGCCGCTCCGCAGCGCGTGGCGTGACTCTGACGTGCGAGCGGCGGCGGCTTCGCGGGGCGAGTGTTGCTGCCAGCTTGTCGCGACGCGCCTGCTAGCCTACACGCGTTGACCGTGACTTCGTTGCGTTGCAAAGCCCGGATGCTCCTGCTTCTTTGCGTCAGCGCGGCGCAGCCTGCCGCGGCGGACGATGACTCCGCTGTCGTCGCGCGCGCCGGCGACACCGTCATCACGGCTTCCGACGTCACACGGCGCCTGCAAGCACTGCCACCCGCTCAGCTTGCGACCTTCGGAGCCAGCGGCGAGGAGGTGCGACAGAGCTTCTTGACGCGAGTGCTGGTGCCCGAGCTTCAGGCCTCGCTGCAGGCCAAGCAACAGCGCCTCGCCGACTCTCCGCGGGCGCTCGATCGCACCCGCGAGATCTTGCGGGTAGCGCTCGACGGTGCGCTCAAGCAGGAGACCTTGCAGCAATCTCCGGTCACGCAGACGGAGGTGAGCGCCTACTTCGAGGCCAACAAGACCCGCTTCGAGCAGCCACTCCGCGTGCGTCTCTGGCGCATCCTCGTCAACGATGCGGCGACAGCTGAGCGCCTGCTCGAGCAGGCCAAAGCCACGCCGACGCCAGCGAAATGGAGCGAGCTCGCGCGCGAGCACTCGGTGGACAAAGCAACCCACCTGCGCCAGGGCGACCTCGGGTTCGTGCACCCGAACGGCGACACCGACGCACCGCGCGTGCGCGTGGACGCGGCTCTGTTCCGTGCTGCCGAGTCGCTGCCCGACGGTGCTCTCGTGCCGAAACCCGTGCCCGAAGGCCAGCGTTTCGCCGTAGTGTGGCGCCGTGGCTCATTGGCCGCAAAGTCGCGAACCTTGGCACAGGAAGAAGGCCCCATTCGCCTGCTGCTCGAGCGGCGCCGCCTGGATGAAAGCCGCAAAGCATTGCTGGCGCGGCTGCGGGCCGAGCACGTGCGCGGCGAGCAGCCGAACCTGCTGGAACAGCTGCCCGACGAGCTGTTTGCTGCAAAGCAACGGGCCGCAACCACCGCGCTGCCGCCTCCGCCGCCCGCGCGCGCAGCCGAGCCACCGAAGCCCAGCGAGCGCGGGCTGCGCTAGCCGCTTTCAGCTGCGTTCCTTGCGTAGGTTCGGCAGCTCCCAGCCCAGCTGCCGACACACCGCGCGAAAGGTGCGCTCTTCGTCCTGGGCCTTCTGCCAAAACACAAGGAAGCGCTCCGCCTGCTCCAGCTGCGCCGCGTCCGCGGCCCGCTCGTAGTTCTCGAA
>DASQDA010000880.1:0-5221 GCA_035634435.1 Polyangiaceae bacterium | reverse complement strand
GCAAAAGATGCCCGGGGTGCAGATCGCCATGCACGAGCGCGACGGAATCCGGCCACAGCGCGTCGTTTCGCACCCAGGCTTGCCAGCGCGCCCAAACTGCCGGGCTCGGCTGCAGCGCCTCCCGGGTCGACTGCAGCAACTCGAGGAGCTCGGCGCGCGCCTCGGCGATGCTTTGCCTCGGTATGCCTGCGCTTGCCACCGCCTCGGCCGGGATGCTCGAAAGCGCGTGCAGCGCGGCCGCAAAAGAATCGATGAACGCGCCGCAGGGCGCTGTCGGATCGATGATGTTCCACGAAGGTCCCGCGCCAGGGTCCATGGTCACCGCGGGCACTCCCGCAAGCCGCGGGTAAGCAATCACCTCGTCGGAGAAAACCCGCCACTCGGGCACAGCGACCGGCAGGTATCCAGCGACCAGAGCCAGGACCCGTGCCTCGACGCGCGCGGCTTCCAGCACGCTCGCGCGCCGTGGCGTGCGGACGATCCACGGAGAGCCCGCGGTGTCGTGGGCATGGAGCACCAAGAAATCCAGGCCGCTGCGGTCGAATTCGGCCCTTTCGCAAGTGAGCGCAAGCCCCTGCTCGCTTGCCGCGCGGAGCAGGTCGGGGGGAGTCAGGTGGTCGAAGGGTTGCGGGGCCGAGGCAGAACGTGCCTTTGAATCAGATGGCATGACGGAGCTCCTGTGCCCCAGCGCGTCCACGCCGCGTGGGGCGAGCTGAAAAAACTCAGCGCGCGAGCACGATAGGCAGCCACACAGCGAGCCCGCGCTCGAACGGCACGATGCCGTGAGCGGGACCGGAGCGAAGCTGCCGAGCTCAACGAAGCCGAATGAAAGCCGTCATCGCCGGTAGTGTCGCACACCAAACCGCGTCGGCAAGCGCTCCTGTCGACACTCAGACTCGATCTTGGCCGCAGCTTGCATCTTGCCCCAGCTGGTCCGTGCCTGCCGCAAGGCCGCTTGCGCTATCTGCCCGAGTAGCTGCTCGTCAGTGGCTTCGGCAAGCCGCCGGGGAGAAGTACTCGAGAACGTGCCGATGCGCTCGTCGTCGATCAACCGCACGGCCTCGTAGACTCCCGCGGTCACGCGCGCGATGCGGTACGTCCGACCCGACACGAGAACCATTCCCGTCACCTTCGTTGAACGCGTGCTTGTCATGGTGGACTGCTCCTCGAGCGAGAGTGTTTGAAATAGCGTCGCGACGGCTAAGCGGGGCCCGCTCCCCCGCACCCTTTCTACGTGAGGTCCGCGAGCAGCAGAATGGTCATTATCACTGCGCGGACTCAGCCAGTCGCCACGCCGGGGTGGCTCAGCGCGGCGGGCGCGCGCTCGATGATCCAATCCACGAACGCGCGCACCTGCGCCGGCATGAGCTTGCGCTCGCGATAGACGAGGGCGACAGCGCCCTGCAACCGGAGCTGCTTCGGCAGCACCGGCGAAAGCTCACCGCGCGACACCGCCGCGGCCACCAGCGTCGCTGGCAAGAACGCTATCCCCAGCCCTCGGAGCGCCATGCGCAGGACCACGTGCGGATCGTTGGAGTACGCGGCGCCACTGATTGGAAGCTTCCTGCCTTGAACCTGCCAATGCGTTTGCGCGCGGTCGTCTCTGTCGAAGCCCATCAAGCAACGGTGTTCTCGCAAGTCGCCGAGAGCGGCGGGTGCTCCGTAGATGGCGAGGTAGCTCGGCGAAGCCACACCCACCAGACTCACGCGAGCAAGCGTCCGTGCGACGAGGCCCGGCTCGAGCGCGCCCGTGGCGCGAATGGCTACGTCGAAGCGCTCGCGGCGCAGGTCGACCCTGCGATTGGAGACATGAGCCTGCAGCTGTATCGCGGGATAGGCGCGCACGAAATCGGAGAGGACGTCCGGTAATCCACCCCCGACCATCGGCGGCATGGACAGCCTCACGACGCCGCTTGGTTCCCCCGCAACGGGTCGAACACTGGCCTCCGCGAGCCGCGCGGCATCCAACACCAGCTCGGCGTGATGGCAGAGCAGCTGCCCCTGCGCCGTGAGCTTCATGCTGCGTGTCGTGCGTTGCAGCAGGCGCACCCCGAGCTGCTCCTCGAGCGCCGCGAGCTTGCGGCTCACCGTGGCGCGCGGCACGCGTAGCTCGGCTGCCGCGCGCGAGATGGAGTTGCACGCCACCACGGTGGCAAAGATACGCAGCTGCTCCGTCTCCAACATTGGTGTCGATTATGGGAATGTTAGTCTCATTTGTCCACCTTGTGAGCGACGTTGCCAGGACCCAAGCTGCCCCCATGAAAACGATTCTGTGGGCGACGCTCTCCACCAACGGCAACTACGCTCGCGCCAGCGCGGAGCACCCACCAAAACCGGAGGCCACCGCCGACTTTGCCGCGCACGCCCTGGCGCACGGCAACTTCATCGTTGGCAGACACACGTTCGAGGCCTTTCAAGCGCAGCCTTCGCGCGGGGGAAATCCATTCCTGTCGACGACGATCGTGGTGGTATCGACGGCGACCTTGGCGCTCGCCGGTGTCCAGGGCGCGGCGACGCCGGCGGCGGCGCTGGCGTTGGTGCAAAAAGCGGGTCACTCGACCGCGCTCCTTGCCGGCGGGGCACGGCTGCACAACGCTTTTCTCGAGCAAGATCTGGTCGACGAGCTAGTCGTGAATATCGCCCCGATGCTGGAAGACGAAGGGCTGAAGCTCCAGCTGCCCAAGGGCGCACACCGGGAGCTCGCCTTGCTCGATTCCAAGCGTCTGGGAGGCGGTCTCGTTCAGCTGCGCTACGCGGTGAAGCGAGGCTGAGTCGCGGGTTCAACGGCCACCGCTCACGTCCAGGAACGCACCCGTCGTGTACGACGCTTCCGACGATAGCAGCCAGAGGACTGCGCGCGCGATCTCTTCGGGCTGACCGCCACGCTGCATCGGCACGGCTGCTTTCACCCGATCGACTCGATTGGGCTCACCGCCACTCGCATGCATTTGCGTGTAAACGACGCCGGGGCGGACGGCGTTCACGCGAATGCCGTCCTCGGCGACCTCCCGCGCGAGCCCCAGGGTAAAGGTGTCGATAGCTCCCTTGGAGGCGGCGTAGTCCACGTACTCGTTCGCGGAGCCAAGTCGAGCGGCGCTGGATGAGACGTTGACGATGCTGCCACCGGAGCCTCCGCGGCGCGTGGACATCCGCCGCACCGCTTGCTTGGCGCAGAGAAAAGAGCCAATCACGTTCGTCGCAAAGACACGCTGCAACCGCGCCGCGTCCATCTCCTCGACCCGCATGTGGTGCTCCAGAATGCCGGCGTTGTTGACCAGCGCAGTCAACGGACCGAGCGCGCGGTGGCAGCTGTCGAACAGGCGCTCGACGTCGCTCTCGACGGCGATGTCGGCTTGCAGTGCGACGGCGCCACCGCCGCTCGCTTCGATGGCCGCTACCACCTGCTCGGCAGCGGCACGGTCGGACCGATAGTTCACTCCGACCGCGTAGCCCCGCTCTCCCGCCAGCTTGGCCGTCGCAGCACCAATGCCGCGCCCGGCCCCCGTGATCAGAATGACCTGGTTCATGAAGGGGGCCTATCAGGTACGGGCGCTGGCGGCAGCTGCACCAGCCTTCCGTGCTCGAGGCCACAGTGCCGACCGGGTATTGCGCTGGAAAAGCCTGGGTCGTTCGTGCTGAGCACCGTCACGCGTTGGGCTTGCTGGCGCTGCGCGAGCAACTGTCGAACGAGCGCAACCCCTTGCGCATCGAGGCCGTTCGTCGGCTCGTCGAGCAGGAGCAACCACGGAGAGCCGCACAGGGCAGCCAGCAGGGCGACGCGCTTGCGCTGGCCAAACGACAAGGCGCCCACACGCTGATTCCAGAGCGCAGTCACCCCCAGGCGTTCTTTCCACTCCTCGTCCAGGCTTGCGGGTCCCCCGTCCGGACCCGGCTTCAAGGTGCGCACCAGCGCGACGAGCTCGCTCGCCAGCAGGTCGGGCAACGCCTCCAGGCCATCGGGCACATATCCGAGCATGCCCTTTGCCTTGCGAGGCTCGCGTCGCAGTGAGTGGCCGCAGATGCTGACCTCGCCACGGTTGGCGTCGAGCAGCCCGCACATCACCCGCAGCAGCGTCGACTTGCCTGCACCGTTGGGACCGGACACGACGACGATATCGGACGGCGCTGCCGTCAGGTTCACACCCGCAAGCACAGGCGCGCCGCCGAGGGTCTTGTGCACGTCGCTGAGCGTCAGCACGAACGCCAGCCTCCTAGAGACGGGCGCTCCGCGCCCCAGCGTACCCGAGCCGAAAGCGCGCTCAGCGCTGCGGCAACCGTCAGCAACAGGCCAACGGCAGCTGAAGGTTGGAGGACAAGCAGGGCCGCCGAAAGGACGAACAGGCAGCAGACCGCGAGCAGCAAACGGCCGGCGTCGCGGCCGCCGCTGTGCGTCGCCCAGCGGACGATTGCGATCGAGGCCGCTCCCCAGGCAGCGCCGGCGCTCGCCGTGTGCAGGGCCAGCAGGACCGCCAGTGGCGCGTCGAGCCCCGAGATCTGACCGACCAGCACGCCGTACACGAGACCGCAGGCCGCTGACCAACCGGCAAGCAGCGCAGCCGCACAGCTGCAACGGAGCGCACGGGAGACGCCACAGACGTCCAACACCCAGCGAGCTTTGCCCTCGACCTTGAGAACGCCGCCCCCAGTGGCGACAGCACCAAAGACACAGGCAGGCCCCCAAACCACGAGCGATATCCGAATGATGGCGGCGGGCTCGGAGACGCCGTTGTTGCGCAATCCCAGTACGTTGAGCACGCACGCTGTCAGCGCCAGCAGGAAGGCCCGGACCACCACCGGACGCTGACCGCGCACTACCGAAATGGCGAGCGCCGACATCAGCGCCAGGGGGCGGCTCCGCGTCGACACGCAATGGGACCCGAATGGCTGCGACTCCGGCGCGCGGCTCCACGCCTGCCCGAGCCCGGCAACGAATGAGCCGACGCCCAGGGCGGCGGTAAGCAAGGAGGGCGCTAGCGCGAACGCAGCGATCCCAACGGCGAGCGTGAGCCCATCGACGCGCGTGCGCGCACCAGCCAGCACGTGCATCTGGATAGCCAAGACACCCAGCGTCGCGCCCAAGGCGGGGCCTGCACCCGCCCCCCGAGCCCAGAGCACCGTCCACGGCAGATGCACGATGGCGAGCGCAGCGCCGAAGAGCAGCAACAGCTCAGCGCGGGGCACCGGGAGTGCGCGCAGGAAAAAGGTCTCGCTGCTCGAGAGC
>DASQDA010000879.1:0-6739 GCA_035634435.1 Polyangiaceae bacterium | reverse complement strand
GTGTTCGGCGTCGGTCCCAGCGAGGGGCGGTACTACAAGGATGCCTTTCACGAGTACGTGATCGGCCACCGCCAGAGCGCGGTGAGCCCGCTCGGGCGCGGCACCAAGTGTGCTGCTCTGTATCGAAGAACCGTCGCCGCCGGAGAGTTCGTCGAGCTGCGCTGCCGGTTGCGCCAGCACCGCTCTTCGTCAGCGTTTGGAGGCTTCGACGAGGTGTTCGCGCGGCGCCAAGCCGAGGCCGATGAGTACTATCGCCTGCACGACGCTGCCGCCGAAGGGGACGACGCTCGCAACGTCCAGCGTCAGGCGTTTGCGGGGCTGATCTGGTCGAAGCAGTTTTACAGTTACGACGTGCGCTCGTGGCTCCAGGGCGACGAAGGTCAACCGAGCCCTTCGGGGCGGCGAGGCCAGGGGAGGAATGCGGACTGGGACCACCTGACGAACGAAGATGTCATCTGCATGCCGGACAAGTGGGAGTACCCCTGGTACGCCGCCTGGGACACCGCGTTTCACGCGGTGACGCTGGCGATGATTGATCCAGAATTCGCCAAGAGCCAGCTCGTTCTGCTGACGCGTGAGTGGTACATGCATCCCAATGGGCAGCTGCCCGCTTACGAGTGGGCGCTCGCTGACGTGAACCCGCCCGTCCACGCTTGGGCTGCCTTTCGCGTGTTCCAGATAGACCGGCGGCAACGCGGCGACCGGGGCGATCTACAGTTTCTCGAGCGTGTGTTTCACAAGCTGATGATCAACTTCACCTGGTGGGTGAACCGCAAAGATGCGGACGGTCGGAACATATTCCAGGGTGGCTTCCTGGGGCTCGACAACATCGGCGTCTTCGATCGTAGCCAGCCGCTGCCGGTGGGTGGTTTCATCGATCAATCGGACGGGACGGCCTGGATGGCGATGTACTCGCTGAACCTGATGCGCATCGCGCTCGAGCTGGCCAAGCACAACCCAGTCTACGAAGACATCGCTAGCAAGTTCTTCGAGCACTTCCTGCACATCGCTGAGGCCATGACCAAGATTGGCGGCGACAACGGCCTGTGGGATGCGGGCGACGAATTTTACTACGACGTGCTGCGCCTGCCGGATCGCTCGCCCGTGCCGCTGCGCATCCGCTCGATGGTGGGACTCATCCCGCTGTTTGCCGTCGAGGTGCTGGAAGCGGAAGTCTTCGAGACGATGCGCGGCTTCACGGGGCGCTTGCGCTGGTTCCTCGATGCGCGGCCTGACCTTGCAAAGCTGGTCTCACGCTGGGAAGAGTCCGCCAACCAGGAGCGGCATCTGCTCTCGTTACTGCGCGGTCACCGCATGAAGTGCCTGCTGCGGCGAATGCTAGATGAGAGCGAGTTCCTCTCCGACTACGGCGTTCGCGCGCTGTCGCGCTACCATCTGGAGCACCCCTTCGTGCTGGAGGCGAGCGGGCAACGCTTCAGCGTGAACTACGTGCCCGGGGAGTCGCAGACGCGTGTGTTTGGCGGCAACTCCAACTGGCGTGGGCCGATCTGGATGCCCATGAACTTCTTGATCATCGAATCCCTGCAGAAGTTTCATCACTATTATGGGGACGACTTCAAGGTCGAGTGCCCGACGGGGTCGGGCCGATATCTGACGCTGCTCGCCATTGCGGAAGAGCTTTCGACGCGACTTACGCGGCTGTTTTTGCGCGACGATGCCGGCAACCGACCTGCGGCCGGTGCGCCCACGCCCCTCGAGCGTGACGCGCACTTCCGCGACTACGTGCCTTTCTACGAATACTTCGACGGGGACACTGGCAGGGGACTCGGCGCAGCGCACCAGACGGGCTGGACCGCGCTGGTCGCCAAGCTCTTGGCCCCGAGGCGCAACGCCTGATGGGCGCCCGCTTCGGCCGCAGGCGTTACGTGCCGTGGGTGTTGCTTGCCATGTTGGCGCTCGGTGCGTTCTTGCTCTGGGGCCCCTCCGACGAGCGCCGGATCTTGGCGGCGCTGCACGAGCTTGCGGCCGCTTGCAGTGAACAGCCCGGTGACACACCGAACGGTCGCCGAGCGCGGGTGCTCGCCGGGCTCGGGAGGAACACGACGGCGGAGCTGGTGGTGGTCGCTCCCGAGGTCGGGGTGATCGAGGGTAGGGAGGCCGTTGCCGAATGGCTTGCGCTCGCGCAGGGGTTCATCGCTCGCATCCAGGTCGAGCAAGCAAGCGTGTCGATTGCCGACGAGCAGCACGCGCGTGCCAATCTGGTTGGGACGCTGATCTTTCGAAGCTCGATCGAAGAGCGGCGCGACACGCGTAGCGCCCAAGCCGAGCTCGTACGGCACGATGGTCAGTGGCGCGTGGTGCGCCTCGACATCGGCTCACGCCCGCCGGAGTCGCCCGAAGCGCGCCCGTGAGCCTTCGCTCAGCGCTCCGCAGGCAAGAACGGCTCGGCCTCGACGCTGTTCGTTGCGGCCCGGCTCGACCAGGTCTCCCCCGCTTCGAGCACCACCGGCGGTCCGCCGGATTTCCGATGAACGTCGGCTCGGCCATCGCTGGCGCGCACCTCGATCGCCCAGCCCTGCGGCAGGCTGTCAGGCGGCTCGACAGCCACCGACACGCGACCACCGAGCACGTTCACGTCCACGTTGCCCGCGCTGACGACGAAGCTGCGCCCCTCGACCTCCGTGACCGAAAGGTCGACGCGCCCTTCGAGCAGGGAGAGACGAACCCGCAGGGGCTCGGCCGCGTCGACCCGCATCTGACTAGCGGGGCCGATGATTGCGCGGGACCCGTCCGGCAACTCCAACGTCTCTTGCGTGACGACAGGGGCCGTGATGACGGCAGGTTGCGGCTCGTGGGCGCGGACGGCGCGGTAGGCGAAGGTGCCGCTGGCGGCGAGCGCCAGCGCCGTGGCGGCCCAGGCAAACGTCGGTAGCCGGGGCGCGGCCCGCCTGGTCTCGAGCGCCGCCTCGACGCGCCGGAAAATCTGTGCTCGCTCGAATTCCGAAAGGGGTACCGGCAATGCTTGCGAGTACTGATCGTACAATAGCTTCATTCCGCGAGTCTCTTGCGTGGTGGCGCGATCCGGCGCTGCGCCTTGCTGAGCAGGCGCCTCACGTGCGACGCCGAAGTGTCCAGTGCGTCCGCGATGGCTTCGGTCTCGAAGCCCTCGATGTAGCGGAGCAGGTAAGCCAGCCGTTGGGGAGCCGAGAGCTGCTCGACGAGCTGATAGAGCTTCATCACGTCCGAGCTCCTGTCGGCGGCCAGGGCTGCGAGCTGGGCCTCGAAGGCCTCGAAGTCGGGAGCGCGTTGGTCGAAGGAGGGCCAGAACCAGCGGCGTCCGTTCAACCTCCGTCGCACGCAGGACACGACGATGCGCAGCAGGCGTGCGCGGAAAGCCGACGGATCCCGCACCTCGTGTAAACTGGCAAAGCCCTTAACGAACACGTCGTGAAGCACCTCGCGTGCGCCGCCGTGCGGCCCGAGCAAGCGGAAGGCGACCGCGTAGACTGCGTCGGCGTGTCGACGGAAGAGTGCTTCACGTGCCCAGCCCTCACCCGTACGTGCCGCTAGCACGAGGTCTCCGTCTGCGAGCGACGGCGCGAGCTTGCGGATGCTTTGAACCACGGTCACTTGGTTAGTTGCATCTGCAAGCCAAGATGGCTCACTTGAATCTTCCCGCGAGAGATTTTTCTCTGCGAGCAGCGGAGTTTCGGGGGCATGGCCCCCGGGTCACGTAATCGTGCGAGGAGCCCAGATTTCAAGCACGAGCACCACCATCGACAGCCAAAGCAGGCAAGCGAGCAACAGGTGAAGCACCTGCATCCAACCTGGCGCGGAGAGGAGCACGTTGATGCCGCCGGCGAGCATCTGCGCTCCGACCAGCAAGCAAGTTGCGCCTGCCAGCTTGCGCGCGGCGAGTGGGTAGAGCGGGTCACGCAGCCGCGGTACCGAGGCGAGAAGGAAGACGGCGAGGAGAACTGCAAGTACAGGATGCAGTACCCGCAGGCGCTCCAAACTATGCGACCCGGTGATGCCTCGCAGACGTTCGCTGATTCCGCTGGCCGGAACTGGGTAAAGCGTGTCGCCGAGTGCCGTCAACGCCCCAAATCCGGAGACGATCAGCAGGCCCGCTAGGCCAAATGCCAGCAGTCGTAGTGCCGATTTCCGTGCGGCAGGCTCCAAAACAGGATGGCTTGCGGTCGCTGCTGGTGGCCGCGCCCACCAAAAAGCGACGGCCAAGGCACCTGTCAGAATAGAAGTGCTCACCAGGTGCAACGGCATGACGATGGCACGGGCGGTGGACGCGTTGCTCCCGACGAGCTCGAGTCGGACCAGCATTGCGCCGATCAGCGCCTCGACCAGCATGAAGAAGCTCGCAACCAGGGTGGCGCGCAGAACAGCGTGGCCGCGGCCATAAAGCCGCAGCGCAGCCACTGCCAACCCCAACACGAAAAACGCGCTCAACCCGGAGGTGATCCGGTGCGTGAGCTCAATCAGCGTTTCCAGCGTCTTCGGTAAATGGGCCACTTCGCCGTGGCAGGTAGGCCAATGCTGGCCGCAGCCCGCGCCCGAGCCGGTTATACGGACCACGGCACCAAACAGGATCACGAACAGAGTGAACGCGAGAACCCAACCCGCCGCGCGCCGGAACTTCGTTTCCGCCGCAGCGCTCCGAAGCCGCGCAGGGGCAGAAGGCCCCAGCTTTGGGGCGGAGGTCGTATCGGCTGCGCTCATAGGAGGCTCCACGTCGGCACGCGGCGGGTCTGCCACGCCGTTCCTATAGCGTCGACCGTCGACGCAAGTGCTTGTTTGAGGCCGCCGAGTGAAACCGGTTCCGTACAATCACAGAACCTGGTTGCGGCAGTTCGTAAGGTGGCTTAACATTGATCGAGTTCCGTTCGGGCCACTACTCCGGGCGGTGGTATCCGTCGTCTCGTGCCCTCCGCGGGAGAACACACCCATGAATCACAGCTTTTTCACCGGCATCGAACGCATCAAGTACGAAGGACCCGAGAGCGCGAACCCGCTGGCATTCCGCTACTACGACAAAGACCGGGTGGTGCTCGGCAAGCGACTCGAAGACCACCTGCGCATTGCGGTCTGCTACTGGCATAGCTTCGCATGGCCCGGCCAGGACGTGTTCGGCATGGGTACGTTCGAGCGTCCATGGTTTCAGATTGCGAACCCGCTCGAGGCTGCGGAGCTGAAGCTGAAGGTGGCGTTCGAGTTCTTCGAGAAGCTCGGCTCACCCTTCTTCACGTTTCACGATCGCGACATCGCGCCCGAAGGGGCAACGCTCAAGGAGAGCCACGCCAACCTGGATCGCATCGTCGCCAAGGCTCAAGCGGAGATGGCGCGGACAGGCGTAAAGTTGCTCTGGGGCACCGCCAATCTCTTCAGTCATCCGCGCTACATGAGCGGCGCTGCTACCAGCCCTGATCCCGAGGTATTCGCGTACGCGGCCGCTCAGGTGCGCAAGATCTTCGACGTGACGCACGCGCTCGGCGGGGCCAATTACGTGCTCTGGGGCGGACGCGAGGGCTACGAGACCCTGCTGAACACGGACATGAAGCGTGAGGCCGATCAGCTCGGACGCTTCCTGACGCTGGTGGCCGAGCACAAGCACAAGATCGGCTTCAAGGGTCTGCTGTTGCTCGAGCCCAAGCCGAAGGAGCCCACCAAGCACCAGTACGACTTCGATACCGCGTCCGTGTACGCCTTCCTGCAGCGCTACAAGCTGGAGAAGGAATATCGCGTCAACATCGAGGCGAACCACGCCATCCTGTCGGGACACACCTTCCAGCACGAGGTTGCGTATGCGATCAACAACGGCGTCTTTGGAAGCCTGGACATGAACCGGGGGGATAGCCTGCTCGGTTGGGACACCGATCAGTTTCCAAACGACGTCGCCGAAATCGCGCTCGTCATGTACACGCTGTTCAAGGGCGGCGGCTTCAGCAGCGGCGGTATGAACTTCGATGCCAAGCTGCGACGCCAGAGCACCGATCCAGAGGACCTCTTCCACGCGCATATCGGCGGCATCGACACGCTGGCGCGCAGCGCCATCATCGCCGAGAAGATGATTAGCGACGGGCAGCTCGACCGCGTCATCGAGGAACGGTACGCCGGTTGGCGGCAGGATCTGGGGGAGCGCATTCTGGGCGGCAAGCTGTCGCTTTCGGAGCTGTCCGACCACGTGCTAAGCAAAGGGCTCGAGCCCCATGCGAAGTCGGGTCGCCAGGAGTACCTGGAGAACCTCGTCAACCGCTACCTCTGAGCGGAGCCACGATCTCGCAAACGCATAGCAAGCGGCGGGCCCCCTGGGCCATCCTGGCGTACGTGCTGCTCGCGGTTGGCGTGGCTGTCAGTATCGCCCGCCGCTTGCCGCAGAGCAGTGTGGAGGCGCCGGAGGTCGAGCTCTGGGACTACAGCGCGCCTCCCCCGCCCGAGCCGCTGTTTCCCAGTCCCAACGCGCGTCGGGTGGTCACGTGGTGTCAGGCGCGCGACGTCCTGCGCGAGCGTTGCCAGCGCTGCCACACGTCGCCAACCGCCTTCGGGGCGCCGTTCCCTTTGCTCGAGTACACCGACGTCGACCGGGAGTATCCGCCGGGCTCGGGCGAGCGGCTCAGCACGCGCATCCAGCAGGTGGTGCGTCACCACGTGATGCCGCCCCTCGGGCTCGCGCTCGATCCACCCGTAGAGCCACTGAGCGAGGCACAGAAGGACGTGCTGCTCGTCTGGCTGGAGGAGGGCGCGCTGCCTTTTGGCGGTACCCGCT
>DASQDA010000878.1:0-3190 GCA_035634435.1 Polyangiaceae bacterium | reverse complement strand
GACCTCGCGTATCGAATCGGCGCTCGCGAAAATCGGTCAGTAGACCTGGGGTGCGGGCCCCCAGTGCGGGCCCGCGGTAACAGCTCGGCGGGGGCACGTGCTAGGCTGCGAAGCGGTGAGCATGCAAGTGGTGGCCGGGCAGCGCGAGGGCTTGGATTGCCTCGTGGGCACTGTCGTCGCGGAAAAGTATCGCGTCGATGGTTTGCTTGGCCAAGGTGGCATGGGGGCCGTGTTCCAGGCGACCAACCTGGCGATCGGCAAACGCGTCGCGTTGAAGTTTCTGACGCGCGACGCCGCGCGTGATGTCGGCGCCGCGGAACGCTTTCAGCGAGAGGCGCTGGCCGCGGGTTTGGCCGAGAGCGCTCACATCGTGCAGATCTTCGACTCGGGCATCAGCTCCGAGGGCTTGCCGTTCCTGGTCATGGAGCTGCTGAGCGGCGAAGACCTTCGTGCCTGCCTGCGACGCGAGCGCCGCCTCCCCGCCGCCCGAGCGGTGCATATCGTCGCTCAGGTGTTGCGTGCTCTCTCGCGTGCGCACGCCGCTGGCATCGTGCACCGGGATCTGAAGCCCGATAACGTTTTTCTGTGCGCGCGCGACGACGACACCGTGTTCGTGAAGCTCGTCGACTTCGGCATCTCCAAGCTCGCGGCGAGCAGCACGCTCGACACCCTGACGCGCCGCGGGACCGTGCTGGGGACGGCTCACTACATGTCGCCCGAGCAGGCGCAGGCCTTCGAGGACATCGATGGGCGGACGGACCTCTTCAGCGTTGGCGCCATCTTGTATGAATGCCTCGCGGGCCGGCCTCCGCAGACCGGCACGACCTACGAAGCCGTGTTGATCGCCCTGTGCACCAAGGATGCGGAAGACATCCGAGTGCATGCCTCTGAAGTCAGCGCAGCGCTGCGGGACGTCATTCACAAGGCACTGGCGCGCGAGCGTGCCGAGCGCTTCACCACGGCGGCGGAGTTTCTCACCGCACTGCAGGCGGCGAGCCCCGACGCGTTCAGCTTGCAACTTGGAGCTACGTCCGTGAGCAGAACGCCGGGGGTCGGCGCCGGCAGCGCGTCGCCGCGCCGATCACGTTGGGCGAGCGGCTGGAGCACAGCGGCGATCGCCGTACTCGCGGGATTTGGCCTCACCGCGTTCTGGATGAGTCGCGGCAGTTCCGGAACCAGCGCGCCCTTGGTTGCGGCGCCGTTTGCGGCAACTCCGCTGCCGCAAGCCGCGCAAGGAACCGCGAGCCCCTCTCCGGCGCCGCAAGCCGCGCAAGGGACCACACCCGCGGTTCAGGTGGCTGCCAGCACGGGGACACAGAGCACTGCCCCGCCAGCAGCAAGCTCGTCCGCGCGCGGCGTCGCGGAGCCTGCGAGCGCGGCCATGGCCACGGCCGGCAACAAGGCGCGGCGGCGTCCCGAGAAGTCGGCGGACAAGGCACCGAGGACCTCGGGCGTGGCGAGCGGCCTGGAGCTCAGCACGCGTGAGCCCTGATCGGCCCGCCTCAGGCTCGCCCTCACCCGCTCTCGTCCTGCATGCTGTGCAGCGGATCGCATGACACGCGTTCGATTGGGAAGAACGGCCGCGGCTCGGGCTCTGTTGGCTGCTGCTGCCGGCGCCGCTCTGCTGACGGCCGCGCTGGGCGAGGCGGCGCCGCCCGGCGCGGGCGACCTGCCGCCCGAAGCGGCACGCGAGGCGCAAGGCGTCGACGCTGCAACCATGGCAGCGCGCCGTCACTTCAAGAACGGAATCAATCTCTACAGAGATACCAACTACAAGGGTGCGCTGGCAGAGTTCGAAGCGGCGTACGCTCAGAAGCCGGGCCCCGGCTCCTTGCAGAACACGGCGCTCTGCTTGAAAGCGCTGTTCCGCTATGCAGAGGCAGCAGAAGCTCTGAAGAAGCTCCTGGCCGCGCACGGCGCCGAGCTTTCCGAGCCCGAGCGGGAGGCCGTGAGGGACGCGATCCAGGAGCTGGATGGGCTGGTGGGGACGCTTCGCGTCCAGCTCGCTCCGACTCACGCGACGCTGACGGTGAATGGGCGTCCTGTCAGTGCGGAGCAGCGCGCCGATGGGGTGCGTCTGAACGTTGGCGAGCACACGCTCGTGGCCGAAGCGCCGGGCTACCAGCGACACACGACGCTCGTGCGCATCGCGAGTCAGCAACGGATCGTCGAGAGCATCACGCTACGAGCAACCGCGGGATTCCTGGAGGTCGTCACCGACGACCCGAAGGCCGCGATCGCGCTCGACGGAGAGCCGCTGGGCTACCACCGCTGGTCGGGGCCCATCACGCCCGCAGTCGATCACGTGGTGCAGGTCTACCGCCCCGGGTTCGAGGCTTTCGAGCGTAGCGTGCGCGTCGATCGGGGCGAGAGCGTGCGCGTGGACGGCCGTGTCGGCGCGCGCACTGGCGAAGCCATCGACGACAAGGCGCCTGCGCTAGGCAAACCGAGCGCGCCGCCGCCACCACGGGAGCCCACCGGGCCGTACGCGCTCTTCTCCGTCAGCGTGGTCGGGCTCAACGATGCGCCCCTCGAGCTGCAGGTGGTCGGCACGGACGCCGACATGTCGCTGCCGTCGTTCGGCCTCCGTGGTGGCTATCGCATCTCCGAGCCCATCGCCGTGGAAGCCGCCTTCGATGTGGGTCGACTGAATGCGAAGGGGGCTTGTCAACGGGACCCTGCCAGCAACGACAGCGCCGAGTGTCTGGCGGAGCGCGACTTTTCGCTGCTGTCGCTGCGGCTCGGCCCCGCGCTGCGCCTGCTCACGCGCGGTGAGACGTTCCGTTTCACGTCGGCCATCGGCGTCGGATTCGTGGGGCATCGTCTCGCGCTCGAGCCCGCCGTGGACACGCGCGGAGTTCCGCAGCAAGGCGGAACTGCAACCGGCATCGACCCCTACTTTTCGCTCGAGCTCGGCGTGGCCTACAACTACCGGCACTTTCTGACCGAGTTCGGGCTCATTGCTTACATCGAGGGCGCCACGCAATTGCGCGGGTCGTTCGACGATATCGAGGAAGCCACGGTCTTCGAAAACGGGGCGCTGCCCATGTTGGGTGTCGCTCTGAAGCTCGGCTACAGTGGCTGGTCTCCACGTCGCTGAAGCGGCTCAGTGCAAAACCCGCTGCCAGCGGCGCGCAGACTGCCGCAGCGCGGGCTGCGCGCGGGAAAACCTTCCGCAATTCTGTTACAC